>JAXDAR010000001.1:0-4415 GCA_034679645.1 Methanothrix sp.
CCACTTCGTCAGAGAGCCTCTGACCGGCAATGGTGGAGAAGACCTCAGCGTAGTCCGGTTCAAGACAGCTTAAGCCTTCCTTTCCACTAAATATAAGGTCTGCAAGGTATTTCATATCATCGACAGACAGCTTTTTCAGCCGCTCTTCAAAGTCCGCCAGTCCGCGGGAATGGTGATTGGCCACCGGGGGAAGGATATTCATGTACTCGATAACCATACCATGCCGTTCCATCTCCACCAGTTCTGGTGCCAGCTTTCTAAGAATCTCTATATCTCGTTCATTCAGATCTCGGGCCATAATAAGTTAAACGCGCTGCAAAAATAAAGCATTAACCTGCTGAACGATCATCCGATGGATAGTGTCTCGCAGGAAATTCCAGCAGAAAAGCTACCGCAGCGATTCTGATATCCAGTCAAGATACGGCTGATAGCCATCGATTATCGGGAGGACGATGATCTCGGGAAGCTCATAGCTGTGCAGTTCTCTGATCCGCGATATCAAACTCTCAATTCTGCTCTGCTCGGTCTTTATGATCAATAGGTCCTCATGCTCTAAATTGAGCTTGCCCTCCCAGAGATAACAGGATTTGACTCTTGAGATGTTGACGCATGCCGCCAGATGCTCTTCTACCAGTGATTTTGCTATCTTTTTCCCATTCTCGGGAGAGGAGGTGCAGAACACCACTCTGTAACCATTTCCCGGCGATACTTCTCTTGATCTTCTCAATTCCTCTTGATCCCTTTCTTGATCCCTTTTATTGCAGGGGCTGGATTCGCCGGTCAATGTCCCACCCACCGCTCGCCATTCTCCCCGGTCTCCTTCTTCCAGATGGGGGCCCTCTTCTTCAACTCATCGATGATGTATCTGCATCCTTCGAAGGCCTCGCTTCTATGAGGAGCAGAGCAGACTATGGCCACGATGCTCTCTCCCACCGCCAGCCGGCCGGTGCGGTGGACGACCTGGACCGACTTGAGGCCGAACCTCTCCATGGCCTCGGACCGGATCAGTTCAAGCTCCGCCGCTGCCGCCTCTGAGAACGCCTCCACCTCCAGGCTCTGGATGCCGTCATCCCTGACCGTTCCCAGGAAGGTGACAATGGCTCCGGAGTCATCCCTCTTCGCCCTTTTGACCATCTCCTCCAAAGAGATCTCCTCCTCGGTGATCCGGATCACCGCCATCAGCCTCCTGCCACCGGCGGGAAGATGGCCAGCTCATCCCCTTCGGCCAGGGGAAGAGAAAGATCATTAATAGGATCGATCCTCTTCCTGTTGACCATCAACAGGACATAATCCTTCAGCCCCCCTGAGCCATCAAAAGCCTGCTCTTTAAAAGCGGGAGATATCGATCCCATTCTCTCCAGCAGAGTGATAACTGTCGAGCCCTCCGGGATGTCCACATCCATCTCCTTTCCCAGGATCTCTCGAAATAGGGCAAAAGCCCTCACCTTCACCATCATATCCCATCACATTTAAACTATTTTTTATAAAGATCTCTATAGTTAATGGGAGATGCTTCTGGTTCGCTCTTGTCGGCTGATGCTCCTTTTTTCTGACCCTCTTTCAATGTTCTTTTGATCTTCTCGGCCTCGTTCTCCCTCAGCCGGGCGATCTCCTCCGGAGAATCCAGGCCCATGACGAATGTGCCGTGACAGGGTTTAACATAGGTGAAAAGAAGCTCCTCGCCCCTCACTCCCAATGCCACCGGGGGCACGCCGATGATATAGTAGTCCTTGAAGATCCTGTATCCTGGATCCACATAATAGACCTCCTGGGAGTTCTTTTCTATAAAGTCACGTGCCTCCTTGAATGAGGTCCTCTCCAGATACAGCCTGTACTTCATCTGCTCAATACAGCTCAAATAACCACCCTGTCGATCTTGCTTTTCAGAGGTCCGGGATTATGAGTCGCCTTGGCCACGATCTTCTCCGCCGGGTAATCTATGCTCTCCCCCAGGGCCTCAGCATTCTTACCGAAGACCACTGCATAATGTTTAGCCCTGGAGATAGCGCTGAATGTGGCACCATAGGCCATACCGGCATCGCTATGCATGAAGGCAAAGCAGGCGTCGAAATCCATCTTCTTCTCCACGATCTCCTGTATGATCCAGTCCAGGTCCGCCGTCTTCTGCACATAATAGCTCTCCGGATCGGCGACTTTTAGCAGCTTGATCGGGGCATTCGTTCCCGCCACAGTCACATCCCAGCCCGCTTTTTTAAGCCTATGGGCGAGGTAGATCACAATGCTGATCTGCACCGGCACCTCCGGGCAGCCCATCACCAACAGCGCCTTCTTGCCTTCGGTCATATGCTCATCTCTTGATCTTGGATTATTTTATGCTCATATTCACGGCTCACAGTTCCTTCATATCAGGCCGCAGTCCGGGCAGCTCAAATTCCTCTCACAGGATATTTCATCCAGAGTGGAAGAAAGGCCATCCCAGAGGAGAAGACGGTTTTCCAGAAGCTCACCCTTCCCCAGGGCGAACTTGATGGCCTCATTCACCTGAATGGAGCCGATGATCCCGCAGGTCGAGCCCAGAGCTGGAAACACCTGTGCCGGCGGAGCACGGGGAAAGATGCAGCGCAGGCAGGCTGTCCTTCCCGGCACGATGGTCGTTGCCTGGCCCTGAAATCCGCTGATAGCGCCGTGAAACAGGGGGATCTTCCTCTTCAGAGCGGCATTGTTCAATAGGTACCTGGTGGGAAAGTTGTCCATAGCATCCATGATCATATCGCACCCCTGCAATAGACTATCGATGCTCTCGGGAGATATCCTTTCCTGCAGGACCTCGACCTCGACCTCAGGATTGATATCGCTCAGGGCCTCATGAGCCGATTGAGCCTTGCCCTTTCCCAGGTCTGCAGTCCCGTGAAGGATCTGGCGGTTGAGATTGCTCAGCTCAACAGAATCGCAGTCTGCTATGCGAATCCTGCCGAAGCCCGAGGCCCCAAGATACAGAGAGATGACCGAGCCCAGGCCGCCTGCTCCCGCTACGAAGACCCGTTTTCTCTTAAGCCTCTCCTGACCCTCTTCAGCAAAGAGGCGGATCTGGCGGGAGTACCTTTCCCTCTCGGCATCGCTCAGGTTCAATCTAGCCCCCGTGCACTATTCGCACTATCTTCAACTCATCCGGGCCGCCGGCAGTCTCTTCTTCTGTCACTATCCGGCCGTTTTTGGCCACGATTACCTCCTCAGAGATGATCTCAAGCTCCTTCAGTATATCCTCTATGCGGCTTTTTTCCACGGCCAGTTCTATTATGCTCTTATCCGGCATGGTGATTTGCATTTTTGCACTCCTCAGCCATACCCTCAGGCATTGCATGCCCAGACCGCCTGCGGGGGCAGCATAGACTCGCTCGCATATCCTTTATGGCTTTCGGTGCAAAACACTTTTGGTGGATAGCAAAATGCGTTTTTGATCTATCAGAAAAAGAAGATGCAGCAGGCCGTTGAATTCTGTGCAACGGCCCGGGGTGCAGTATTGACTTATCTGCCTGGCAGTGGTTAATCGGCTGGCCAGACGTAGATGTAGACGTAGTTGGACCAATCATTGCAGTGGTAGCTCAGGATATGCCATCCAGGCTCGCTCCCCATAAACCAGGTTTGATGCCAGCCCGCATTCTTGGAGCCGAAATCCTCAACCTCGGGACTGCAGCCCTTGCCACCGGCATTCTGGCAGACCTTCCATTCATAGGACCAGTACTCTCCAGAGCGACTTATCTTGGACCAGAGAGGGACCCATTCGCCACTATAAACGCCGGCCACAGTATCTGTATCACCCTCACAGGAGAGGACATAGTACTCATTGCATCTGCATTTGGAGGGTTTTGGAAATACTGCTTTGCTGCTCTTGGACCTGTACCCTGCAGGGGCACCGTATCCCTCTCTGACCTCATCATCCTGGCAGCAGCCGCTATCATCGACATAGGGGCATTGGGAATAGACCCCATCAGTGACCAGAGTGGATGTGGTGCAGGTGGTCGTGGTCTTGGCGGAGGAGGTCTTTCCCTCCAGCCCCCTGGAATAGCCCTGGATGGGATATGTAACAACGGCGGCAGGAGAGGTGATCCCTAAAGCGGATCGGTCAACATATCCCGCTTTCCCCACCTGACCGGCGGCTGGCGGATACATATTGAAATTGGGAAGTGCAAGCTGCTCAGAATAGATGTCAGGCGGCGTGGGAGAACCTGCAGGCAGTGAGAGCTGCATGGATGACTGCACAGTCGGCTGCATGGAGGACTGCCCGGCAACGGACAACGAAGATGTCATTGAAGGCGACATTGTGGATGGAATGGTGGATAGGGTAGCAGATGGAATGGTGGATGGGATGGTAGATGTGATTGAAGGCTGGAGCGATGCTCTTTCTCCGGCCAGATAGGTTGATGATGAAGTGGACGGGAGAGAAGACTGCATGG
>JAXDAR010000002.1:0-4792 GCA_034679645.1 Methanothrix sp.
CATCAAAGAAGTAAGGAAGTTTTTCATTAATTTTCAATTTAGGAAGTATTACATCATTTCCTATCATTTTGTGGAAGGATTGAACCACAAATGAATAGTTATTTATTGAACTTCGTGATAACCTCCGGTTGATTAAATGATCTCTAAATCGTTCTGCATCCTCTTGAGTGGGCCGGTCTGTATCACAAAAAGTTAAATACCGGCGCGCTCTGTTTGTGTAGTCGATAATGGTTGCTTCGCGAAAACCAAGAGATCGCAGGTGATGTTCAAATCGCTTTGTGGCCCGCTCAATGGCTGGGATTTCGTAATCAACTTGCTTGGACATGGTGCAACATCTCCTTAGCAGTTGGTCCCGACTCACATGCTATTATGGAGTGGGAAAAACGGAAAAACCATTATCGGTTGCGGGGTTCGCCAAGCTGGCCAAAGGCGCAGGACTTAAGATCCTGTCTCGCAGGAGTTCGCGGGTTCGAATCCCGTACCCCGCATTCTTTCGCAGGAAGGTTTTTTCAATGAATCAAGAGGAATTCTCAAAAACGCTCAACCCAAAGCAGGTCCAGTACACGAGGCTGGACCTTCCTGATCCGAGGAACGGCGAGTATCTCCTGGCCGTGTTTCATCTGATCCCCGGCGGCGAGCACAACATTATGCAGGCCGCAGCCGAGGTCGCAGCCGAGAGCTCAACCGGCACCAATTTTCCCGTGAAGACCGAGACTCCCTTCTCACGGGTGATGAACGCCCTGGTCTACAAGGTGGACATCGAAAAGGACCTGATCTGGATCGCCTATCCCTGGCGTCTGTTCGACAGGAATGGCAACGTCCAGAACATCCTGACCTACATTGCCGGGAACGCCCTGGGCATGAAGGAGGTCAAGGCTCTCAAGCTCCTGGATGTCTGGTTCCCCCCGTCCATGCTGGAGCAGTACGACGGCCCGAGCTACACCCTCGACGACATGAGAGCCTATCTGAACGTTTACGACAGGCCGATACTGGGGACCATAATCAAACCCAAGATGGGACTCACCTCCTCCGAGTACGCCGAGGTCTGCTATGACTTCTGGGTGGGGGGAGGCGACTTCGTCAAGAACGATGAGCCCCAAGCCGACCAAGACTTCTGCCCCTACGACAAGATGGTCAAGTATGTCAAGATGGCCATGGACAAGGCGGTAAAGGAGACGGGGAAGAAGAAGGTCCACTCGTTCAATGTATCCTCGGCCGATTTCGACACCATGATAGAAAGGTGCGAGATGATCAGAGAGGCGGGCTTCGAGCCGGGTTCGTATGCTTTCCTCATAGACGGCATCACTGCCGGGTGGATGGCGGTGCAGACGCTCAGGCGGAGGTATCCGGATGTCTTTTTGCACTTCCACCGGGCGGGCCACGGTGGCTTTACCAGGCCGGAGAATCCCATCGGCTTCTCAGTGCTGGTGCTCTCGAAGTTTGCCCGGCTGGCGGGCGCATCAGGTATCCACACCGGGACGGCAGGCGTCGGCAAGATGGCAGGCAGCCCGGAGGAGGATGTGACTGCGGCCAGGAACATCCTGAAAGTCGAGGGCAAGGGTCACTTCTTCACCCAGAACTGGGGAAGGATTCCCCCACAGGACGATGATGCCATAAAGATGGTCGAGATGGATGATGCTCATCAGGTTGTCCTGGAGGACGACTCCTGGCGAGGGATGAAGAAATGCTGCCCGATAGTCTCCGGAGGGCTGAACCCGACGCTCCTCGAGCCTTTCATCGATGTCATGGGCGGAGTGGATTTCATCACCACCATGGGTGCCGGTTGCCACGCTCACCCGAGAGGGACACGTGCCGGTGCGATGGCCCTGGTGCAGGCATGCGAGGCCTACATAAAGAAGATCGACATCGCGGAATATGCGAAGGATCACAGGGAACTGGCCGAGGCGATCGAGTTCTTTGGCAAGAAGAAAAAGAATTGATCTTTTTTCCCAGTTGATGTTGTTCATTTTTCCTTTTTTCATTTGATTCATGATGAACTGAGTGGCGTTCTGCCGGTGGGTGCCTGTACCAAACCACTCTGGGCGGCACATCTATATTCCATGAAATCATACATATTGTAATACATAATCATAACGGCTGTATAATGGTGATGCTTATGAGCTATCTGGATACATTCCAGAAGACAATTATTGCAGTTTTAACAGCTCTAATGGCAATTGTTGTAATGCTAGCTACTTTTGAGCTGGTCTACATCATGGCTCTGGATATATTATCCCCACCTTTCATTCTTTTAGATGCAAATGATCTGCTTAATATATTTGGATATTTTCTGCTGATTTTGATAGGCATCGAGCTTCTAGAGACGTTTAGAATTTATCTTAAAGAACAAGCTATCAATGTGCAGGTCGTCTTCTTGGTGGCCATGATCGCTCTGGCCAGAAAAGTAATAATTTTAGATGCTAGTGAGATGCAGAGTTTAACTATTGTGGGCATCGGATTTATCATCCTCGCTCTGGCTGCGGGATATTATCTGGTGAAAAAAAGTAAAGATGAAGTGAGCTGCAAGCGACTTTGACGATTGAAGAGAGGATGCGCATACAAAATAAGGTCTAGAAAAAAAGGATTATATTTCTGGTAATAGCCACAATTATATATATTGCCGGCAAAGGCGTGCGGAATTCACGTTCCCTGCATTTCATATTGTTTTCATTTTGTGCCATGTTTTCTTATTTTGTGTCATACACTTCAATTACTATAAAGAATATTAATAGATTTAAATGCCTGCAATAACGCTGCTTTAGAGCAGATCGGGCGGATAAGCTCAGTTATGAAGCGAGGTTTGAAAATGAAGATTTACCTGAATCTATTAATATTAATCGTTATCGCCATATTGATAACGGGAACCGCAGCAGGAAGCACTATTTCGGAAGAGAGGAGGGCTACAAGAGCAATTCATGGCCAATTGATCTTTGGTGCTGATAATATCTATTTATCTCATCTGCCAATGTTCATGTTTAATCCTTCAATACATCCCCACAATTATCAGGTGATAATGAAAGTAAACCTGTCTGATAGTGAGACTGCTCCTGAATCTGAATATATTGCCGATCGAGAGGCAAATCCAGATACCAGGGTATATACGCTGGTACCGGAAAGATTTTCCATGATCGATCTGATATCCAATGCCACAGATCAGCCCATCAAATCCCTTAAGGGCCAGCCTGATGGCACCATTTATCGAGGACATTTCGAGAGAGATGGGACGATGATCATCAGGGATGCGACAATCAATGTCGAGGATATAATCTATTCACATGAGTTTGATCCTGAGGCAGAGAAACTCGAAAACCTCACATACCTGCTTTTCGGTCGCGGTGATGAGCTTTTCATGGCCCACATGATAACTAGGCCGCCAGACTTTGATCAGGTTTTGTCTGTAGATGCAGTCAACCCAGCCTTAACAGATGAGGAGTTGAGTCACGGGGTCCTGGTGTTCTTCCCTGATAGAGAGAATACATTGGAAATGAGGCTGAAGGAGGAGGACACCGCTCAGGGGAATTTTGTCCCTGCCAGCGGCTCGGAGGTACCTGAGCAGGTGGAGGTAACCGTGGGCGATGAGATTTATTTGGAGTCTGGAGAGCTATCCTCATTCCTCGGCGAAGATGGGAAGTGGCATGAGGTTATAGAAATCAGAGACTCTTCTTTTCAGCCGGAAAAGATCGAAGTTGCAGCGGGATCTGCAGTTACCTGGATCAACAGTGGTGGTGCTCATACTGTGACTGAGGATTCAGGAGTATTCGACTCGGGAATCATACCGTCGGGTGGGAAGTTCAACTTCACATTTGCGGATGCAGGGACTTATGAGTATCACTGCGATATCCACCCCTTCATGAAGGGCATTGTGGTCGTGTCTTGAGGCTGCATTATTCAACTTTTTGAGGCATGTGAAGTGAGTGAGGATTAGAGGTGAGAGGTGTTGGACAATGGCTGAGGAAAAATCATCGACAACTGGCAATATGGAGAAGGCAGCAGAAGGGAGTGGGAAGGATTCATCCAAGAACGGGCTCGCTTTTGTGCTTTACACCATTAAACTTCATGAAACGGCTGAGGCGCATGATTTTGAAAGACATATGATCAAGGAAATATTTCCCATTGTAAATACACAGAAATCGGAATTCGGGGAGATGACGCCAGACCAGCATTTCCTGCTGGATGGGAGTAACGATGGTGAGTACATATGGATGATACGAATGGAATACTTCATCCACCATACGCCCAGGCCAAACTGGCTCCTGGTGAGAGCTGAAGAGGGATATGCGGGCGTAAAGGAGAAGGTCGAGCCTTTCGGCACGCTGGCATCGACGAGCATACATTACGATGTAGAAAGGTGGCTCAGGAGGGTTGGATTCGGGTAAACGACAGGCTGCGGCGTTCTCTTCCTGTCCAACAATGATTGAGATATTCGCCTGTCAATAACAGGTGTGGTGTACAGACGACGACCATAATCATAACATCGAAGGAAATATTCAATACAAAACGTAATGCCTTAAGGAGGGAGGCAAAAGTCCGGGAGTAGGAGGGAGAAAATAGATCTACCGACTTTTGCCGATACACTATACGTTGAACGTCTATAAAAGCTTTTCGCCCGAATGGCATTGCTATTGATCCCCGGCAGCAAATCAAAGGGTGATTTCGGGCATTCCCCCCGTGGGCGCGCGCGAGGCCGGGCGGGCGCGGGCTCACCCAGTTGCGCTGGAGCGGACAGCGCTGAAAGGTGCAGGCTGGATCGCTGTCTTGCTGTCTTCTTGGGCGACCTGGGGCCACTATCTCT
>JAXDAR010000003.1:0-7859 GCA_034679645.1 Methanothrix sp.
GCCAGGGCGATTGGTGCCGTGAACACCGTATCCTTTTCCGCTGATGCCGGGGAGAAAGAAGCAGAGATCCGGATCCGGGGCCACAATACCGATGGCTGGGGGGCGCTGCTGGCTCTGCAGGAGGCGGGAGTCAGAATAAAGGGCAGCCGGGTTCTATTGATAGGCGCGGGAGGAGCGGCAAGAGCGATAGCCTATGCTCTGGATCGGGAGGGAGCGGAACTGTCTATTGCCAACCGGAACATACAGAGGGCGCATGAGCTGGCCGCCTCGGTGGGAGCTATCGTCTACTGCCTCTGTGACCTGGACCGCCTGGTGGGCCAGGCGGATGTGATCATCAATGCCACATCCGTGGGGATGAGAGAGGGAGACGGGAAGATAATCGATGGCAGTCTCTTGAAGAGCCATCATGCAGTCTTCGATATCGTCTACAACCGGGAGACGGAGCTTATAAAAGATGCCCGGTCCGCCGGGGCGGTGGCCATCGACGGAGTGATGATGCTGGTCTATCAGGGGGCGAGGGCCTTTGAGATCTGGACGGGGAGGAAGGCTCCGGTGGATGTGATGGAGATGGCGGTCAGGCAGCGCCTGGAGGAGAGAAGGCGCGAGAAGAGAGGATGAAATCCGGGCTTATGAGGAGCGAAATGGTGCGCATACTGATACTGGGGGGGACGGGGGAGACCGGTTCCTGGTTTGCCCGCTACTTCAAATCAAAAGGATGGGAGGTGGCGGTCTGGGGGCCGAGCGGACGGGTGGATGTAGCCGAACGTCTGGGAGTGCGCTATGCCCACGACATGCTGGCCGAGGTCGAAGAGAGCGATGTGGTCCTGATCAGCGTTCTCATCGAGAAGACAGTGGAGGTCATAGGTCAGGTTGCCCCTCGCATGCATCCAGGAAGCTTGATCATGGATGTGACCTCGGTCAAGTCCGGGCCGGTGAAGGCGATGGAGACCTTTGCCCCCGAGGGAGTGGAGGTGCTGGGTACCCATCCCATGTTCGGGCCCACCATGCCCACTCTCTTTGGCCAGACGATCATCTTCACCCCGGTGGAGGGAAAGACGGGAGGGTGGCTGGAGAGGATCAGGTCCCTCTTCCAGTCAGATGGAGCCAAAATCGAGATACTGAGTGCAGAAGAGCATGACGAGATGATGGCGGTGGTGCAGGCGCTCACCCACTTCGCCTATATCAGCATCGGGGCAGCTTTAAAGGCCCTGGACTTTGATGTTCAGAGGTCGCACCGCTTCATGTCTCCGGTCTATGAGATCATGATCGACTTTGTGGGCCGAATCCTGGACCAGAATCCAGAGCTTTATGCCTCCATCCAGATGAATCCGAAAGCGGCTGCCGCCCGGCAGGCATTTGTGGCGGAGTGCATGCGGCTGTGCGAAAAAGCGGATTGCGGAGACATGGAGGGCTTCAAGCAGATGATGAGGGATGCGGCCCTTCATTACGGCGGGACCCATGAGGCCCTGCAGAGGTCGGACCGGGTGATCAGGGCCAGGATTCGAGAGAAGGAGGAGGAAGGGAGAGGAGAGAAGAGGGGATAGAATCCCAAAATTCAGACCGATTCCTAAACGCCATTATTCCCATCAATCTCATCAATTTCATCGATCTCATCAAAACGATAATCCTCCCATTCCCTCTCCCCCAGCAGCACCTCGAACTCCGGCGGAGTGAGAATGGGAATCCTGTATTTGGCGGCATCATCCAGCGCCACCCGCGGGCAGGCGGTGGAGACGGCGGCCTGGGCCCCCAGATTGAGCAGCCGGTCCGGCTCGATGTTGTCCAGGTAGACCAGGAACATCTCCCTTCCACTGGCCCTGCCCAGAGCCATCATCCTCTCTGCCAGCTCCATTCTCCTCTGGCCGGATTTTTTGGAGACGAGTACGGCAATTTTTTTGGCCTCTGAGGCTCTGGAGATGGCTCCAAAGCGCCGGCGCAGCATGGGATCGGGATCGATCACCAAGACCTCTCCAGTAACCGGATCGGCGGCGATCACTCTCTTTCCCGTGGCCAGGGCGATCCCCAGGGGATGAAACTGGCCCGTGCCGATGAAAAGAAACTCTTCCACCGGACCCTCTGAAGGGCCTTCTGAAGGACCCTCTGAAAAACATTCTGCAGAACCTTCCTCAAGGAGAGCGCGGACAGTGGTGTAGCAGCAGCCCAGGACCTGGCCGGGATACTTTATTCTCCCCGATGCCGGACCCACAACGCCCAGAATTCCGTGCTCATTCAGGACCTGCAGGGCACAATCGAGCTTGTGGATATGCTGAACGGTGCTGGCCACGCCCACTCGCCTGGTTTTTAGCTGGGCGATCGCCTTTTCCAATACCTCCTCCAGGTCCTCAGGCATCCTCGCCTCCAGGAAGACGACATTCTCCGGCTCCTCGCCCAGGCCGGCATGGCCCAGATGAAGCAGCAGGTCCACCTCCCCGGCGAGCATCAGGTCCACGTCGCATGCCCCAAAGCAGGGGTCTCCGGAGATGATCGCATCCGCTCCCGTCTCCTCTGCGATCCTGGCGGCCAGCCCGGGCAGAGCTCTCTTCAAACCCTCCGGAGCCTGCAGGCCCACCCTTCTGGCCTGGCTCCTCCTGATCAGCCTTATCGCCCTTTGCAGGTCTATATCGTAGCCCGCAATACTATTTCCGGGATCTGTATCGGTATCGCTAGAACCAGCGGTCAAGAGTGCTCTGTCCACTGCGGTAGACCTCCTCTAACCTTTTGGCGGTCTTCTCCACCCGTTCATGATCGAAGTCCCTCTCCTCCACCAGAAAGGAGATGATCTCGTCCACCTCGGGCTTTTTCAGGGCCATCTTGTAGTCATCAGTTACCGGTGGATGGAGGAAGAACTCTCTGATCTCCTCCAGTTCCGCTATCGTCTCCTCCCTTTCCGAGAGGATGGTCTCCAGGTCTCTCTTCTCCCGGATGAGCTTCAGAGCGGTCTTCGGTCCCACCCTCTCCAGGCCGGGATTGTAGTCGGTGCCGCACATGATGCCGATCTCCACCAGTTGCTTTTGAGTGATTCCCAGGTTCGCCAGACCCTCTTTCAGGTTGATCACCTCCGGCTCCACATCCACGTAGATGTTCTTTTTGGGCAGCTTCCTCTTTCCGGTGATGGCCAGGTTGCGAACCACCAGGGGGGCACCGAAGAGAAGGGAGTCGTAATCCTGGCTGCCGGCATAGTCCACATCGCCCCGGGCGGCCATATGGGCAGCCTGGGCCTCGCCCTCGGACGGTGCCTGGATGACCGGCAGACCCATGGCCAGGATGAGCCTCCTACCGTCCTCGATTATCTCCGAGTTGATCCGTGAGGCGGCCTGAGCATATTTGAATCCGTCTTCTCCGGCGGCGCGAGCCTCCTCCCAGGCCGAGGCCGCCTTATCCCTGCTCTCCGACCTTCCGGCCAGAGTGTTCCTCTTGAAGCTTGGGGCCTGGCCATCGAATACAAAGGCCACCTTCACCCCGGCCTCAATCAGATTGGTGGTGCGGTACAACAGGCCGGAGAGGTGAGAGGTCACTTTTCCCTGGCGGTCCATGAGAGGGGTGCCATCCCTCTGCCGGATGATGGACAAAAACTGATAGAGGGTGTTGAAGGCATCCACCGCCACCCACCGGCCGGACAGATCCCGGATCTCTATCTTCTTCCTCTCCAACAGTTCCCCTAAATCAACGCCCATGATTCTCACATGCCACTGCTCTATAATAAAACTCTATCATGCTATCACGAATCGTCTATCATGCAACCTTAAATATCAGTTTCGAGGAATTATGCTTTGGAGTTCTATTCATGATTGAGATTACACAAGAAGCGGCTGATGCGCTCAAAACCAGGATGGTAGAGGGCAAGATCATCAGGATGTTCCTGGCGGCTGTGGACCCATCCGGCGCGAACTACGGCATGACCCTGGATGACCCGAAAAAGGATGACGTCATTTTCGAGAGCCGGGGAATCAAGATTCACATGGAGCCCAAGGACGCAGAGCTCATGGCCGAGACAATCATCGACTATGTGGATGACGATCGCGGCACGGGATTCATAATTCGCGGCCCAGAGGATACTATGGATAGCTGTGGTTCCTGCGCCAATGCTGAAACATGCGACCACGACCATGATAGCTGCGACCATGATCATGGAGGATGCGGCCATAACCACGGCCACGGCGGAGGCTGCGGCTGCCACTGAAATTTTTTTGAAATATAAAGATAGCTTGATAAGGCGATACGATATCCTTTAGCCAATTCTGGGATTAGAGTGATCCAAAGATGGTGGTCCGGGTACAGACCGCAGAGGGAAAGATAAAGGAGTACAGAACCACATACGGAATGGGGGACAACGGAAGTGGCAATAACCCTCGACCTGAGAAATACGCTTCGCCATGTGGACGGGAATGGAAATTTCAGCCCGAGGCAAATGAAGAATGTGACCACCTTAATTGTGCGATATACTTAGCCAAAGAAGAGAGAGATGGCGCACCAAGAAATTTTATGTTCTTTATTGCAATTGCACTTATTCTGCTTTTTTTTAATTTTGGATTAGCCTGCATCACTATTCTGGCAGGAGTTGTCTCTTTAATCAGTGGAATTAGGTCGGGAAACAGACTTGATGAGCTATGTGAGTTCAGTATAAAGAGCACTATCAATGGTATAGCAGCTTGGAAAATCCCTGGAGATCCTGAAGAGATCAAGAATAAAGGTTGGTGGCAGTTCTGGCGGTAAGCTGCAAAATCCGGTACCGGCTCAAACACCCAGCGGTTCCCCATCGCATCATTTTTGCTCTCTTGGATCGGCCCTCCTGGCATAGGAGTATTCTCAGACTGGGGCTACAGTCTGGGCTAAATCGTGGATTCCTGCCAATTCATTGCCTAGAGCGGTTGGATTGAGTTTCAAGTCTATTTACCTGAAATATTTATTATGGCATAAAGAAGAAATTATCACCAAAAAGTATATAATCGATAGAGATAAAACATAATATTGTGATAAAGTTCATAAAAAAAAATCGAATACTTACTAACCACAAAGCTGATAAAATAAGGAGCTTTAACTGGGAAAAAGCTTTAAGAGGTCATAATGATAACTAATTTTGAAAATGAACTATTAAATAAATTATCAGATGCTTTAGATGTTTTATTTGATGAATTCGGAGAGAAATATTGTTCGAATTGTCCGAAATCAACGGAAGTTGATAGTTTTTCTGAAAATCTAGGATGCTGCGAACACTGTGCTATCAACAACGGGTATTTTGATCAAAATATAAAAATAAATAATAATTTAGAATTATTAAAAAAAGAATATGACTTTAGTGATAAATATGGATTTTTTGATCCGGAAAGCAATTTTTGTGTCTTGCCGAGGAGACTCAGAAGCAGCACCTGCTTGATGTATTGTTGTGATATCTATATTAGGAATATTGCTATTAATATTGTGCGCGCAATAGAAGAAATACGACTAAAAAATGATATGCTAACTTAATATAGATGTCAGGAGGGCTTCAATTCAATGGATATTCTCCAGGCGGACTCTTATCAGGTTGAAGTTGAACAGCAAAATCTTGACAGGTCGCACATTGCTCTTAAGATTGCATTGATCTGCAATGTGGAGCCTGGGATCAATGGATCAATCCATTTGCCAGGAGATCCTGCATTCAGATTCTTATCCTGTGCGCTAATCACTTTCGGGACGCAACAGTCAGCTTCTTATAGAATCAGCATTTAATTTTCCCAGGTGTTTGAGTTGCTGAAGATACTGCCCATGTCTCTGGTGGAGAAGATTTGATTGGCTCGCAGCATGCCTGAAGTAGAACATGACTTCGACTTGTTTTTTAAGGCGGCAACGAGCGGGGAGGGAGGATTTGCCCCATATCCATTTCAAAGGAGATTTGCGACCTCAAAAGACCTCCCCGAGATACTGGATATTCCAACAGGAATGGGCAAGACCGATGCAGTGATTCTGGGCTGGCTGTGGCGCAGGCGTTTTTGTCCCCGCGCGGATATTCGAGCGGCTACACCGAGAAGGCTTGTCTATTGTCTGCCCATGCGGGTGCTGGTGGAGCAGACCGAGAAGAAGACGAAAGAATGGTTGAAGAATCTCGGCATGCTGGCAGAGAAGGGGCCTGGCGGTTCTGATCCTGTCGAAGGCTGGGCTACGGAACAGGGGGACGGAGAAGATCGGATCGCGGTTACTGTGCTCATGGGCGGCGAGGACAGGGATGATTGGGACCTGTATCCAGAGCGGGATGCGATAATAATCGGGACCCAGGACATGCTGCTCTCGCGGGCGCTGAACAGGGGGTACGGCATGAGCCGGTACAGATGGCCGGTGCACTTCGGGCTGCTCAACAATGATTGCCTGTGGGTGATGGATGAGGTGCAGTTGATGGGAGTTGGCGTTGAGACCTCCGCCCAGATGCAGGCTTTTTGCCAGTCCTTTGGGACCATGAACCGTGTCCAGTACATCTGGATGAGTGCAACTGTAGGTGGAAAGCAGCTTGAAACAGTTGACCATCCTAAACCTGAGGGTGGATGGACGAAGCATTTGCTCGACGATGATGAGAAAAAGAAACCGGAAGTGCAAAAGAGGTTTCAGGCCGAGAAGCCTTTGAAGAAGGCAGAACTGAAGCTTTCTAAGGACAACGAAAAGAAATCCTATGCCAGGGAATTGGCAGATCTAATAGTATCCAAACACAGAAAAGACAGCCTGACGCTGGTTGTTGTCAATCGTGTTGATCGCGCTCAGGAGATCTTTAAGGAGCTTTTGATAAAAGGCCGAAAGGAAAATAATGCTGCAGTCTTACACTCTCGATTCCGGGAAGGTGATAGAAAAGCTAGGATGCAGCTTTTAGATGAGAAGCAGGACAGGATCATTGTAGCTACTCAGGTGGTCGAGGCAGGAGTGGATGTCTCCGCCCACACGCTTATTACAGAACTTGCCCCCTGGCCCTCCCTCGTTCAGCGAATTGGAAGATGCAATCGCAGAGGCGAATACAAGACAGATGCTCAGATCTTCTGGATAGACATAGATGCCAGCAAGGGAGAAAGCGGTCTGGTGCTGCCTTACGAATCCAAGGATCTTGATATCGCCAGGAACCTAATCGAGAAGATTCCTAATTCCAATGCCAGCCCGGAGGGCTTGGCTCAGGCCGCGGAAAGCTATGTGGAACCGGAAGCAATTAGAGCTGTTGTGCGCAGGAAGGATTTCATAGACCTCTTTGACACCACGCCCGACCTTACGGGCAATGACCTGGATGTCTCACGTTTCATTCGGGAAGGCGAGGATAAGGATGTACAGGTCTACTGGAGGGATGGTTTTCCGAAGGAAGAAGGCCCTACGGAGGCTCTTGATCCTGCAAGGCGGGAAGAGCTATGCTCCGTTTCCATCGGCAAGATCAAGGATTATCTGAAGAAGCATAATGGATGGATTTGGGATCACCTGGATGATAGGTGGAAGAGCGTGGGTGAGGCCGGAGAGGTTAAGGCTTGCAGGCCCGGCCAGGTCTTGCTGCTCCACGCGGAAAACGGCGGATATTCCTCAGTCCTGGGGTGGGAGGGAACCGAAGCCAAAACGGCAACATCAGTCGAGGTCATTCCTGCAAAAGAGAGGATCAGAGCAAGGGATGATCATTCGATGAATGGGGACAGGCAATCCAATATCGGAATTTGGGTCACATTAAGAGATCACACCGATCATGTCGGAAGCGAAGTTCAGTTCCTCTGCAAGAGTCTGGACATACCTCAAAATTACAGAGATGCACTTGGGAACGCTGCTATCTGGCATGATGTCGGAAAAGCTCACCCTGCCTTTCAGAACATGCTTTTATCCGGAAAAGATGATGATGGAAGCTTGAAATCCGGCGGTCCCTGGGCAAA
>JAXDAR010000004.1:0-4588 GCA_034679645.1 Methanothrix sp.
TGGATGCATATCTCTCCGGAATCCTCTCCAATCGATCCACCAGTGGCGATGGCTTTGCTGCTGTGGACAAGAGGATCAAAGACTCCCAGAGGACCTATGAATCGGGCACAGGGTCCTATAAGAGCGACGAGGTGATCGAGACCCAGACCTCCTACATCCGCAAGAATATCAGCCTGGTCCATTCTCCCTTAAGCTTTGCCAGCTCCACTCTAAGGGCCAATCAGTCGATCAGATGGAGCGAGGGAATTCGTTCCGAGAGCAGCTCACATGAAGGAGGCTCAACTCTTACCTCCCTTCGCTCCTCTCTATCCAGATCCAGAGGAAGCGGATCATTGATTGCCGAGAGATACTCCTATCTGGACCGGCTGGAAAAAGATATCATCGCATCCGGCCTGAAGGATATGGAGACTCTGGCCAATTTCAGCGGCCAGGCAGACTTCAGGATCCGATATGTCGATGAGAATGGCTCGAATGAGGTCGACAGCATTGAGAGTTACTCCGGCCGCTACCAGATCTATAGGCATGCCGTTCTGACCGACCTCGCCCGGTATGATACTCCCCATCTGACAATCAAGCTGGAGGGCGGGGTGGAAGAGAGAATTCGCGATGGCATATCGACGACCGTGGGACTCTACAATATAACAGTGACCAATGACGGCTCTGGCAGCCTGGCGCCGATACAGCTCACCGATTTATTCCCACCAGGAGCAGAATACATCACATCGACCATGAAGCCCTCGGCCCTTCAGTCAAACCGGGCCAACTGGACGGTGCAGACCCTGGGATCAGGGAGCAGTATAAGTGTCAGCCTTGAGTTGAACCTCACCGCAGCCCCTGCAGGAGATGTGGTCAATAGGGTTGGAGCCTGCGGCGGATATGACGGCAAATATGTCTGCTCCAGCGACTATCTTGTTCTGGAACGGGGGGCACTGAATTGTTGCCCTCCAAAGGTTCTTGTCTTGAAGAGTGGATTGGTTGATGACGTTGATCCTGCCTGGGTCAGGTACATCATCACCCTGACCAATAATGGGCCTGACAGCGTTACGGCAAATGTCACCGATCAGTTGCCTGTGGGCATGTCGCTTCTATCTGCCTCTCCGTATCCGGATAAAATTGGGGGGACAGGATGATCTGGATTTTGCCGGAGATTCCATCCGGTGAGACAAAACGGATAGAGTACACCGTCCTGACTTCCGGTGAGGGAGGATATGCGAGCACTGTGCATGTCGATGCTTTCGCTATCAGTGGGACGGGATATGATAGCAGTGAAGCAGCAACTTTTGTAATGGTCAACCGGACCGGCCTATCCTCGAAAAGCTTCAGGTATGGAGGATGGGAGCCGCCTGCCTGGAACCTTGACCGATCTGGAGAGGAGAGCTTCGAGAGCCTGATAGATAGCTTTGACCAGGAGGAAACGGAAGAGAAAGAAGGCTGATATGGAGAGCTATGCTCTCGGGAATTATCATCTATCTCTTCTTATCTTTTCCACTTCGCCCGCCCGGGCGAGATAAAGCTCATCCAGATTATCGAATATACCATGCTCCACCACCCCCGGAATGGGGCTGATCCTGGCCGCCAAAGAGAGGGGATCATCGATTATCCCGAAGTCGACATCCATAACGAAGTTGCCGTTATCGGTGATCACCGGCCCGTCCTTCCTCAAACCCTGTCGCAGCGCCGGCCTGCCTCCCAGCTCCTCCAGTCGCATCCCTGCAAGCTTAACAGCCATGGGAATCACCTCCACAGGCACCGGCCAGTTGAGTCTTTCCACAAACTTGGACCCGTCGGCAACGATAATGAAAGTTCGGGCCGAGCAGGATACCACCTTCTCCCGGGTGTGCGCCGCCCCACCACCCTTGATCACCATCAGGTCCCTGTCCACCTGATCTGCCCCGTCTATAGCCAGATCGAGAACAGGATGCTGGTTTAAGCTGGTGAGCCTGATATTGGATTCGATGGCCAGCTCCTCAGCCTGAAAAGAGGTGGGAACGCCGTAAAAGTCCAGCCCCTCATCTCTGATCCTCTCTCCCAGCCTTTTTATCGTCCAGGCGACTGTGGAGCCCGTGCCCAGGCCCACCACCATTCCGTTTCCGACCAGCTCTGCTGCCGCCTCGCCTGCCGCCCTCTTGGCAGATGCATTGGATGATGCGTCCTTCATGCTCCTCTCAATTTCTTTTTCAATTCATCTCTCAATTCATTCGTCAGAGCAGTCTGCTCTTCACCGTGGTGAATACCGGTCCTCGCAGGTCCATCTTGTGCTTGTAGCTGGTGATGTACCTCTCCAGAGCGGGGTGAATCCTGATGTTGATATCCGCCGGGCTTCTCACTATCCTCGCCCTGGTCTCCGACTCCTCTCCTGCCATCGCCTTCTCCTCAACCTCATAGGCGGCAAGAGAAGCAAAGGAATCGATGAACCTGATTCCTGTGCTTACTCCCTCATTGAACGCCTCCTCCCAGCGGGAGGTGCGGGGGATGCCCATGACGTTCTGCTTGTGGACGACGATCTCATTGAGGGCAGCCGGACCGCATAGCTTGGTGTTCTCCTCCGGCTCGACCACCGAGACTTGAACATGCCTTCCGAAGAGCTCTCCCTCCCAGGCAGGAAACTCGCAGGGGGAAGGAGTATCACCGTGCTCAAGGCATATCCCGATGACAGATTCGGCTATCGCCTGTCCTTCCGGGGTGCAGGGCGTCCTGTCAACGGTGATCATTTGCGCCATCTCCCTTGGGGACAGCTCCCAGTTAGTCTGGAACTGGGGGTAAGAGAGTGCTCTCACGTCCTGCGAGTTATGCATGATCATGGCCAGCCGCTCCACCCCCAGGCCGAGGTTCATGACCGGATAGGGGATATCGTATTGGGAGAGGGCAATGGGCGAGTAGATGCCGAATGTCGCCACCTCCACCCAGCCGCTGCTGTACTTGGTGGCTGAGCCAACCAGTCCCGGATGATAAGCATAGACCTCGATCTGGGTTCCGGGAACGTAGTACTTGCTTCTCTTGTCGTCCGGCCGGAACTGGAACTTCTGGAAGCCAAACTGGCTTAGAAGGCCGTCTGCTACTGCTTTTCCGTCTTCAACCGATACGTCCTCATCCATGATCACGCAGCTGGCGGAGTAATAGCTCATCAGGCGAGCGGCATCCTCTGCCTGCTCCCGGCGGAAGCAGCGGTCCACAGAGAAGAGCCTGATAGGCAGCTTCTGGCGGTAGTGGAGGTTGGAAAGGGAGAGAAACCATCCGCTGGTCATATGGCTTCTCAATGTGCGGGTGGTGGCTTCCGCCTTCAGGCCCCTGAACTCCGGAAAGACCTTCTCCAGGACGGTGCCGATCAGGGCATCGTGAGCAGAAAGGACATGGGCGATCTCTCCCACCAGGTCATCCCCCTCCACCTTGCCCTTTTTATAGGAATGGAGGATCTGACGGAACGCCTCCACCTCATTTGCCGTCAGATCCCGGCCGAGAAGGGCGTTTATCTGGGCGATCCTCTCGTCCGATATTCCGATGTCCGGCCTGGGCAGACCGGCGAGGTAAAAGCACCTGTCCAGCACCGCTAAAGCCTCAGAGCCGAACTGGCGGTAGACATCCTGAGCCTCGACCATCACCGGATTCATGGCCTCATTGAAGCCGAGGCGAATATATGCCTCTCGCAGCTTCTGAATGGTATCGAATATGGGATGAACTGAGCCGAAAGAATAGCTGTTTCGCGGATATCTCTCATTTAAGGACGGCCGGCCAAGGTACTCCCTTCCTTCTTGCCAGGTCTTGTCGAAATCCTCTCTGGCCGCCTCCCTGATCTGATTGGGATCGAACTTCATGATCTTAGCTCCATTATTTAATTCAATTTTAAGTTTATTTTATTTTGAGCATTGACTCTTGAGCAGTGATGACTCCATTCGGGAGATCTCCAGGGCATTGGTGAGGTCCCCCCGGGTCCTCTCCAGCATGGAGCGGGCGAGATCGCTCTTCCTCCGCAGACCTCTGGTTATGGCGTCCGGATAGTCAAAGAGCATCAGCAGATAATATATCTCCTCCATTACCTGCAGATAGTATTCGCCATCCATTGCCTGGCCGGAGCGGATCAGATCGAGAATGTGGCGACGAAGCTCGCCGCAAGCATCGCCCAAGCCGGACAGATAGTTCACCTGATCCACTCCCACCTCGTCCGGGGTGGGGATCTCATGTGCGGTGATAATGGAATAAACTGATAACGCCTCAGCATACTCCTGCTCTGCCCCATCCACAAAGCCGGCGTAGCGCACGTCCTGGTGATTCATTAAGAGCGAATGGATCTTCTCCAGCTCTTCTCCTGATTGGTCGACCAGCTTCTTTGCCTCTTTAATCTCGCTTCTATGCACCGATCTGATGGACGAGGAGCAAAGGCGGATTGCCTTCCTGGAGAGGCTCAGAGCCTCCTCTCGAGCCCGGTCTTTGTCATCGAAGCTTTTGAGCAGTTCCTGGGAGATGCTCTCAAACGTGGACGGTCCGGACATCTTCGCAACCTCTCATCTTTTTATAGATAATAGTCATAGAGACATCATTCATAGAGACATCATCATTGATATCGTCAAGCTGATACCATTTGACATCTATC
>JAXDAR010000005.1:0-2845 GCA_034679645.1 Methanothrix sp.
TCCTGGCCAGCACTCCCTCCACCCACCGCCGCTCCTCACTCCCGCTGGTATAAAGAGCAGTGAGCGACTGGGCCAGGCTCCCTTCATCTGCAACTGCTTCGTGATCATCAAAGCTGCCGCCATTTGCCCCGTGGGACAGAGTCCAGAGCCACATGGCAGTCAGCTTGGCGTCTTCCTCCTGGCCCGATCCATCTGCGCCCTCGAATATCATGCCCAGAGCCTCACGGGAGACCGCCGCCCAGACCTCCCCCACCCTTTCATCTTATTGAGATATGTAGTCGATGGTGGCAAAGCCCCCTTTTGCATCCCGAAAAGAGTTTTTGAAGTGGACGGTTAATTCTCTCTGCATCCCCGGCTCAGTGTAGACGAATGTATCTGCGACTTCGTTAGCAGGAACGACAACCTTGGATGCTGTCACTTCTCCATCATCCAGCAGCTCAACATAAGTCCTATTGCCATCAATATCTACAGACTGGATCGCCAGCTCATATCCTTCCTCCAATTTCAGAGGCGTCCCAGAGGTCATAGTCAGGGATTGAGAGCTGTCTACCAGTATGAGATCAGGATTACTTTCTGAATTCTGCCAAATTTCGTCAATGGTGACCAGGTTCTGATCTCTACCTCGGAAAGCGTTTTTGAAGTGAATCCTAATCTCCTGCGAGGTTTCAGGCTTGATGTATTCGAAGGTATCATCAATCTCGTTAGCAGGCAGGATTACCTGAGAATCAACTACTTCTCCATCTTTGGCAAGCTCCAGGTACACTTTATTCCCATCTATGTCTACGGACTGGATCATCAGATCATATCCTTCCTCCAATTTCAGAGGCGTCCCAGAGGTCACAGTCAGGGATTGAGAGTGGTCTATCAGGACGAGATCAGGATTTTCTTCTGAATTCTGCCAGATCCGGTCAATTGTGACCAGGTTCTGATCTGCACCTCGGAAAGCATTTTTAAAATGAATCCTTATCGCCTGCGATGTTCCCGGCATGGAGTAGATGAAGGCACTCTCAACTTCGTTCGCTGCTATGATTACCTGGGAATCAACCACCTCTCCGTCTTTGTAGAGCTCCGTGTAAACTTTATTCCCATCTATGTCTACGGACTGGATCGCCAGCTCATATCCTTCCTCCAATGCCAAAGGCGTCCCCGAAGTCACTGTCCGGGATCGGGAGTCGTCAATCAATATCTGGCCGGGATTTACTTCTGATGTCTGCCATAGGCCATCTATTGTTGCCAGGTTCTGATCTGCACCCCGGAAAGCGTTTTTAAAATGCACCTTTATCTCCTGCGATGTTCCAGACTTGAAGTATTCAAAGGTATCATCAATTTCGTTAGCAGGTATGATTACCTGAGAGTCAACTACCTCTCCATCTTTGGCAAGTTCCATATACACTTTATTCCCATCAATGTCTATGGACTGGATCGTCAACTCATATCCTTCTTCCAATATCAGAGGCGTCCCAGAAGTCACCGTCAGGGATTGAGAGTGGTCTATCAGTGCCAGATCAGGATCTCCTTCTGAATTCTGCCAGACCCGATCAATTGTGATCAGGTTGTAATCCGCACCCCGGAAAGCGTTCTTGAAGTGAACTCTTATCTCGTGCGATGTTCCTGGCCGTGAATAGACGAAGGTATCACAGACATCGTTAGCCGGCAGGATCAACTGGGAATCGATAATTTCTCCTTCCTTCCTGAGATCGAGGCAAGCCTTATTTCCATCGATATCTGCTGAATGGAGGATGAGATCGTATCCTTCTTCCAGCACTAAGGGCCTTCCAGAAGCGATGGTCCTCAGAGCGGAGTCATTCAATTTAATGCTATGGGGATAGATCTCTGAAGTCTGATATACTTGATCGACTGTAACAATATCTTGTTCTGCTCCACGCAATGCGTTCTTTAAGTGCACTGCTATCTTATGCCCTTCCACCGTTTCCGGCCGGGGATAGACAAATGTATCGTCGACTTCATTAGCTGGTATGATCACCCTGGAATCGACCATCTTTCCATCTCTATAAAGCTCCGAATAGACCTTATTTCCATCGATATCAGCCGACTTGACCGCCAGCTCATACCCACCCTTCAGCACCAATGGCTTTTCTTCTGATAGATTCACAAGTATCTCAGCTTCATTTTTCTCAGGAGACGGATCTGGAGTGCTGTCTTGAGATTCATCGGCACCACCGCAGATCAGTCCTCCCAAAAAGAAGAATATCAGTAAAATTAATAAAGAGATTTTAATCCAAATTCCTCCTTAATTAATCATATATCCCTAAATGTCTATATGCTATCAGCGTTGTATGAAACAATCCGCAGATTTCACCACTTCCCTCCCCCGCTGCTGCCGCCGCCCATATGACCGCCGCCAAAGCTCTCTGAGCCCGAGCTGCCAAATCCACCGTGGTGCACAGATGTCGCCCGCTCTTTTGCCTTCATCTCTTCCATCCTCTGGCGGCCCATCTCCATCTCCCTCTGACGGCTCTGACGTCCGTGCTCGACATGCATGTACATCGTGGTCAGGATAATATACAGGTCAATAGGATTGAGATCTCCCGAGCGGTACCGCTGTGCTCTCTCATACTCCGCCCTGCTCGCCTCCAGGTCAGGCCGGGCAGAATAGGAAGTTGCCAGTTCCTTTTCTCCAGCTTCCAAAGTGGCTTTGATCTTCGCCAGCATCTCCTCGGGATCCTGGCCCTGGATCTTTGCCGCTATCTCCTTGTCCCTGGCCGCGTCCCGGCTCACCTGCTCGGCTGCCTCCTCAGCCTTCTGAATCCTGTCCTGGAGGGCAATCCAGTCGATCATCTCCGGGCTCCGCTCTGCCATATCCTTGGCCTCGCGGTAGAGCTGC
>JAXDAR010000006.1:0-13926 GCA_034679645.1 Methanothrix sp.
TGAAGTCCCTGTTCGGCGATGCCGGGTCAGTCTGAGGGATACACATACTTTTAGCTCTTCGCTAAATTGTGTGATAACGTGCTGCAGAAAATCTCCCCTGTGCCTTGTGTCCTCTGGTGTAAGTTTCAAGATTCCTAATTTCACCACAGAGATACAAAGCACAAAGACGGGAGAGATATGGCGGCCAGGTTTACCATAAAAACGGCGGAGAGCCTGCTTTTTCCTTTTGAGCCTATTGGCTCTCAGGTACATCAATCGCCGGATCTGATGTATTCGACTGCATCTGAAGAAAAGATCTTAATGGATCCTATGAGTACTGATAAGGTGATGAAAATCTTACCTCACTTACGCACTCCGGTTCTCATCGTTATAAATTCTTAAATGATTAATTGCAGAAAGGCAATGTGTATCCAATGGATTTATCTCCAATCCCTGAGACTATGTAAAAAACATTTTCACGATGAGGATATATAGAAGGAAGACCCTATATTAATCAAATCGATCAGGGGCCAATGTAATTAATTGCCCGGGGAGAAGTATGCAAGAATATGAGAGACAACAATTGGCGCAGCCGTTTCCGGATGAGCTGGAGCCCAGATCGGATGCGGCGTTAGGGGTCGGCAATAATCCTATACGAGACAGTTCATATCATGGTAGTGATTCATTGGCGGTCATTGAAGAGGTAATCCACCGGGCTTATCTAAACAAGCTTGTCGGTGAAGAGGGTCTAAGAATTGTGGAATGCATTCCCGGAGAGGAGATAACCGACGAGCGACTGGCGGAGCTTACCGGAATCAGCCTGAACACTGTCAGGCGGACCCTGTATCTTCTGTATGAGCACCGTCTGGCCATTTACCGGCGCAAGCGCGATCCAGATTCCGGCTGGCTCACATACCTGTGGCAGCTCTGTCCGGAGAACTTCGATAAAGCCCTGGAGTCGGAGGCCAAGAGGCTGCTGCGAAAGCTGGACGAGAGGCTGGATTACGAGAAGGAGAATATCTTTTATGCCTGCACTGAGGGTTGTGCCAGGTTTGTATTCGACGAAGCGAGCGATGCCAACTTCGTCTGTCCCTTCTGCCAGGGAAGTCTGGAGTATATGGAGAATGCCAAGGTGGTTGAGGCCATAGAGAAGCAGATAAAGGATTTGAAGGCCTGCTTGTAAGTGCTATTTTCGATTCTGGGCTGCTGGTTAAAGGTTTTCCAGGTTGTTGGATAGAACCGCAGTCCACCACCATCGGGCCATATCCATCAGGTCTCGGCTGAACATGCCCGAGAGCCTGTACTCTCCTCCCTTATTGCTGATCATTCCTGCACCGAGCAGCTTGTTTCTCATGGCGTAAAAGGCAGACCGGCTCACATCAAGCTCCACCAGGAGATCTCTCCATTCCCCGGTCTTCAATGGGTCACCGCTATTTTGCCTCTCCTCCACAATGGTTAAAAACCTCCGTCCCCTTTCCGCCGTTGTCTCCTCCTGGAAGAGGCGAAGCATAAGCTCGTGATAGGGATCTCTCGACCGGCTGATTGCATATTCCGATTTGGAGCGGACCTTCAATGTGGTGGCCGTCCTTGGGGCCTTGAGTACATTGGTCATGAGCTGGCCAGTACTGCTCTGGCTATATCTGCATATTCATCTCTCAGGGCATAGGTTCTGGGTGCCCGGTAGGATTTCCTGTTCACGTGCAGTATCCCCAGACGGGAACTGATGTAGCCGGTCATGGAGGCCACCACCTTCCTGGATACATTGACCTCCTTGCACACCTCTTCATGGAGAGATACGACGGTAAATTCCTGGGACTGGAGCATGGACTCAAGAACCAATCTCCTCAGACCATCGCTGTCCAGATCGAGAAAATCCATCATTCTGTCCTGTATCTCCGATCGCTGCGATTTCGTGAGACCTCCCTCCGTACCACTCCCTTACATTTGCTAATACTTTAGTAATATTTATAATATATATACCTTACTAATATGAACCAGTATAGTATTCCAATCCCGGTGCTTGCAGCAGAAGGTTGGGGCTCTGATTTGTGAGTGACCTTCACAATAGCCCCCCCGCCGGCCAGATTTACCGCCATTGGTTTAAGCAGCAACGGGATATGGATAATCATGAAACGGATCGGGCGGTGTTATGGCAGGGGATGACAGATCCAGTGGCGAGAGCCTCTATCTGGGGGGCGATTATGAGGGTGCAGTTGCCGCCTGGGAGAGATCAGAGAACGGCACAGAGGGCTACGAGCACTACTACCGAAAAGGGGTGGCTCTGCGCAAGCTGGGCCGATATGAAGAAGCAGTGCGCGCCTTAGAGGTGGCGCTCTCCCTGAATCCGGAGAGTGCGGACGCCTGGAGAAATCATGCCATGGCACTAAATCAATTGGACCGGGGCAATGATGCCCTCAAATCCTGTCAGAAGGCCCTGGCCATCGATCCTGATAACTCTCGCACCTGGATAGTGAGGGGCTTTGCCCTGCACATCCTCGGTCGGTACGAAGAGGCGGTGGAGAGCTATGCCCGCGCCATTGAACTGAATCCTCTTGGACCGGACGGCAGGAGGGCCTGGAACAACCGGGGAGCGGCATTGGACAACCTGGCCCGTCATGAGGAGGCGATAGAGAGCTATGAGGAGGCGATAATGATAGATCCCTTCGACATTTATCCCTGGAATAACAAAGGTGTCTCCCTCTCCGCCCTGGGCCGGCAGGAGGAGGCGGTAGCATGCTTCCAGAAGGCGATCCAGATAGACGGCGAATATGCCGTCGCCTGGAGGAATCTGGCGGTGGCCTGCAGGTCGCTAGATCGCGGTCAAGAGGCTGAAGAGGCCGCCCGCATCGCCCGCGATCTGGGATTGAACTGATCCTTTCAGCGTCGGTTCTTTCTGAGCTGAAATCACCTATTTTTCAGGTCCCCATTCTTCAGGTCCCTGGCGATCTCCTCTGCCAGGGAATCCCGGTTCTCTTTGGTGACTGTCACCACCCGAAAGGAGCCCCGGATCTTCTTTGCCAGACGGTGGTTGGACCACTGGTGCAGCACCACCAGCATGGGTTTGGGCGAGGCGATGGCCTTCTCCACCGCCAGGACGAAACTGTGGCTGGACAGCTCCATGGGACCCACCTCATCCACCACTATCAATTCGCATCCCAGAGCATTTTCCACCGCCTGAGCCCCTATCCGCTCCAGGTCATCCATATGGACCCGGTACTTCCCCAACTGTGGACCGTCCCCTGCCTCGTCCGCCAGTACGCCTATCGCTCCCGTGGCCAGGTCTAAAAGTTCGAATCCCGTCCTTCGGTCCTTGTAGCGCCTCTCCCTGGCCAGCACCCCACCAATCCTCATCTTCGTCCCGCTGGCCACCTTTGCCACTAAAGTGGACTTGCCGATTCCCGGGCTGCCAGTGACCGCAATTCTAAGGGCCATACAGATACCTCATCCTCTCCACGTAATGATGCAGGCTCTCCACGTCCTTAATCTCCTTTCGCACCAGCTTTTTGATGCCAGAGCGGATCTCTCCATCGGGACGCGAGCCTGCCGACCTCAGATGCTGCTCGATGATCCTGGCCATCTCATCCCCTTTGCGGTCCCAGTCGGTGAGGAGGATGATCTCCCGGTAGCTGCGAGCGGCATCCTCAGCCAGGTCGAGGGCCGACCGGCGCGAGGCCATGATCACCGGTCCGGTCAGGCCCAGGGCGCGCAGGGCCAGTTCGTCCCGCCTTCCCTCGACGATTGTCGCCGCTCCCTGAGCCGATGCCTCGATCAGAGCAGCCAGCAGCTCCTCCAGGGACTCCAGATCGTAGGTCCCCTTCTCTCTGCACTCCTCTTTTTCTTTGTTCCGCACCAATCCCTTCACCTTTACCTTTCCCTCTGCTTCTCCAGCACCGGTTCGAGGATGGAGACGGCCATCTCCTTTTTGATCCCCTTCACCAGCAAGAGCTTTCGGCTGCTCTTCTCCCCTTTGATCACCTGGATTTGGGATGCGGAGAGGCCCAAAGTGCCGGCCAATTCCCCGACGAGCTGGCGGTTGGCCCTTCCCCGGGTGGGCTCCTCGGTCAGCCTGGCCTCTAAAGATCGGCGCCAGGGATTGAAGCCGGAGGGAACGGCCAGCCGGGAGGAGCCGGGCACCACCTCAAAGCGGATGATGCATCCGGAAGGATGGGGATCGATTGCCTGGGCAGAATCCATGCCCTTTATCACGCTCTCGGAGCTTAAATAATATCGATCCTGATGATCTGGCGGAAGGACTGGGGCGGGGTGTTGCGCTGCCAATGGGAAAAGGTTAAAATACCGCCGGCGATGAAGGGGAAGAGGTTCGATGAAGATCAAACAGGTCGTCGTACTGGCAGGCGAGAACGGCATCGATTGCTCTTTCTACTCGGGCTTGGAGCAGCTTGGCCTGGAGATGTGCGAAAGCTTTTCTTTTCAGGATCACGGAGATGATTGTCTCCTGGTCTGCGATCCGGAATATGCAGAGACTCTGAACGGCTCGGCCCTCATCAGGCAGGCGCTGGGAAGAGGTTGCCCGGTGCTGTTGCATAACTCAAACTGCCCCCAGGTATTCGAGGAGATCCAAAGGACGGGTGACCTCTCCTCAAGGACGAGGGACCTCCTGGAGGCTCAGGTGCTCTACCGCTGCCTGCAGGCTGACGCCAAGCGGCTGGCTGACCTTCAGTCCCGGTCCGAGGGACTGCCCCAGTATGTGGCCTGCGCTTATGAGAAGGTGCAGGACCTGCGCTATGGGGAGAACTGGCACCAGAGAGCGGCGCTCTATACGAATGACATGGGTCTGGGGCTGACCGCCGCCCGGAAGTTGAACGGGCGGGAGATGTCCTACAACAATATGGTCGATGCGGAAACTGTCCTGGAGATGCTCATCGACCTCTCAGAGTACGATAATAGTGCATTCAGCAGCCCTCTCTCGGTGATTGTCAAGCATGCCAATCCCTGTGGGGTGGCCTATGGCTCAAGCCTGGATGAGGCCTATCGGCTCTCTTTTGCCACCGACCCCAAATCCGCCTTCGGTGGAGTGATCGGCTTCAATAGAACAGTGGACGTGTTGACGGCTCAGAGTATTGGTGATAGCTTCGTTGAGGTCCTCCTCGCTCCGGGATTCGAGCCTGAGGCTTTGCAGATGCTCACCGAGAAGAAGCCCAACCGCCGGGTGCTGGATATCGGAGACCTGCTGCAGAGGAAGAGCGAGCTGTACCGGGGATACTACCGGAGGGCCATCTTCGGAGGGATGATGCTGCAGGATTATGATACCGGCGACATCAAGGAGTGGAAGGTGGTGACCAGAAGGGCACCCACAGATTCTGAGGCCCGCGCCCTCCGCTTTGCCTGGAAGATAGCCAAGTACGTCAAGTCCAATGCCCTGGTCTATACCACCGAGAACCAGACCATCGGCATAGGATCGGGTCAGGTGAGCCGGGTGGACTCGGCCCGCTTTGGAGCGGAGAAGGCAGAGGAGCACGGCCTGTGTACAAAGGGTACTGTTGCCGCCACAGATTCGTTCTTCCCCTTCCGGGACGGCCTGGATCAGGCCTTCCAGGCGGGAGCGACCGCGGTAATTCATCCCGGCGGATCCATCCGGGACACTGAGGTGATAGATGCCGCCGATGAGCATGATATGGCCATGGTCTTCACAGGCATGCGCCATTTCAGACACTAAAAACTTCAAAGGACAGGGGGAGTGTGTCAGCCTCCTTGCTCTATTGCTGTTTTGTCTTATCCTGTCCTGTCCAGCCTCCGGGGAGCGCATTCAGTCCGGCCCGGATATCCAGGCGGCGATAGACTCCGCCAGCACGGGCGATATAATCACCGTGGGTGCAGGAAATTACTCTTCCATTGTCGTAGACCGGCCGCTGACCTTGATAGGCGAGGGCAGGGTGGTGCTAAATGCCGCATTGCAGAATCCGGCGGTAACAGTGGAGAGCAATGGGGTGACCCTTGAGGGCTTCCAGATCTACGGAGTGGGAAAAGACACCACCGCCAAGTTCGAGTATTATATGACCAACCGGGAGGCGGCCAGGGGCCTGCGACTGGATATGCCCAATGCGGCGATAGTGGTGAAGGGCAGCGGCTTTGTCCTCTCCAACAGCAGCATAATCGGAGCCCAGGCAGGGATTTATGCCCTGGATGCTTATGGTATCACCCTTAAAGACTGCACATTGAATGGCTGTGATACGGGCCTCGTGGTCAGCGGTGGCAGGAAGATCAATGTTCTTGGCTGCGATATAATAAACTGCCGGAAATACGGCCTGGATATAGAATGGTCCAGGGATATAACGATCAGGAACAGCAGCATTATCAACAACTCCAACGTGGGGATTCTCCTGCGCGAGGGAGAGAATGGCTCATTCGATGATAACGCCATCTCCGGGTGCACCTTCGGCCTGTCTCTGTGGAATGCCTCCTACAACCAGGTGAGGAGAAACCAGGTTGGCCACAACTACTATGGCATTTTAGTGACCAACCAGTCCAGCTACAATAATATCACCGACAACCTACTTATCGATAACAGCAGAGGGGAGATCACTGCTGGCTTTGGCATTGGCCTATCCCTGCAGGAGAACAGCAGCCACAACCTGGTGGAGGGGAACACCGCCAGCGGCAACTACAACGGCCTGGAGGTCTCAAAAGGATGCCAGTATAACGCCGTCTATGCCAATATTGCCCGTGAGAACAAGCATGGCATAAGGATGAATGAGAACCGGAACAACCTGATATTTGGGAACAACTTCATAGATAACAACATCAATGCCTATGAGAATCTCAGCCGCAACATCTGGAACACCACAACAGGCAACTACTACAGCGACTATCAGGGAGAAGATGAGAACAAAGACGGCATAGGGGATCAGCCTTATTCCCTTCCCGGCCCGGAGTCGGTGTCCCGGGATCATATGCCGTCGCTCCGTCCTTTCGGAGAAGGAGAAGCAGGCCTGGGGCAGGCAGAGATCCATGAGCTTATCCGGAAATATGCCACTCTGCCGGAGGAGGAAGAGGCCCAGCCCGCCGCCCGGCTGCAGGATGGGATGATGGTGATCTCCTCTCCCCGTCCCAGCTCCCCGCCCCAATGGAGTGACTCTGAGCCATTGGATGTGAGCCGTTCACCCTTCCAGGAAGAGATTGATTTTTAAATGACTCTGAAAAGTGAAGGCTCCATAATATTCGAGACCCTGGGGGCCTTTTACAATCCCAGGATGGTTCTCTGCCGGGATATCGGGGTGGCCATGACCCGAGCCCTGGGGATAAGCGATTACCTGGATGCCCTCTCCGCCAGCGGCATCCGGGGGATGAGGGTGACCAGGGAGGCGGGGACGGAGAGGGTAACTCTCAATGATTTTGATCCCCGCGCGGTGGAGTTGATGCAGAGGAATGTGGCCAGAAATGATCTGGACTGCATAATTACAGAAAAAAATGCCAATGTCCTGATGCATCAGGAGCATTTCCAGGCGGTCGACCTGGACCCATTTGGCTCTCCCTCTCCCTTTCTTTCCGCGGCCAGCCGATCCGCCCGGTCGTATCTGTTCATCACCGCCACAGATACCGCTCCTCTCTGCGGCGCTCATCTGAAGAGCGGCATCCGAAAATATATGGCCCGGCCCCTGCGCACCGACTACCATCGAGAGATGGGGGCGCGGATCCTCCTCGGGCTGGCCGCACGCGAGCTGGCTCGCCTGGACAAGGGGACGAAGCCGCTGCTCACCCATGTCACCGATCATTATGCGCGCACCTACCTTCGGGTGATCAAAGGTGCAGCGGCTGCGGACCGGTCCCTCCAGTCCCTGGGATTTGTGGAGCATTGCAATAGTTGCGGCAGCTTTGAGCTTCTGGCAGAGCCCCGTCCGGCGGGGTTATGCCCTCACTGCTCTTCTCCCACTACCCTGGCCGGGCCCATGTGGCTGGGCAGCATTCAGGATCCGGCGGTCATCATCAGTGCCCTGAAGATTGGTGACCTGGGAGAGAGAGCAAAGAAGATCCTTGCCACCTGCGCGACGGAGGCGGATGTGCCATTGTACTATGACCATCATGGGATCTGCGAAAAGCTCAGGATCACCCCCGGAAAGATCGATGATGTCATAATAAGGCTGAGGTCACTGGGCCATCAGGCTTCACGCACTCATTTCACCGGCCTGGGGATAAAAACCGATGCCCCTCTCGCCCGGGTGGAAGAGGTTCTGAGAGAATAATCTTTAAAATTTATAAAACTCTTGATTCTTTTTTTCCACCTAAAACTTAATAAAGGAGAAGAGACGTAATAGTGATAGCTGCATTATGATATGATAATGCAGGAATTCGCGGCACGAGGTGACGTTTATTACCCCCTTCATTGCTACTCCCTTTCGCATCTCGTGCCATCCCTTCTTACGCATTTATTGGCATATAAGAATCACTGATTAATATGTGGTTTCCATCCTCTCCTGTCTTCATACTGCTCTTACTCATCGCCCAACCCAAAAATGTAATAATGGGTTGGATAACGTCTCACTCATGAAGATTGCTCTTGTTGGTGGGACGGGCGATATAGGGATGGGCTTTGCCGTGCGCTTCATGTCCTCTCATGAGATTATCATCGGCTCGCGCAAAGCGGATAAGGCCAGGGAGAGCGCCGGTGCGATAATGCAGCTTCCCGGTGCAGACGGGAATGTGTGGGGAACGGATAATGCCAGCGCAGTGGCTGCGGCAGATACGGTTATACTCTGCGTGCCTCCTGAGCACCTCCGATCAGTTACCTATGATCTGTCCTCGTCCTTCGACAAGCAGCTTGTGATCTCCCCGGTTGTTCCCCTGAGCTACGACGGCAAGCTCTTCCGCTTCGACCCTCCTGCTGAGGGCAGCTCCGCCCTGCAGGCCAGGTCGCTCCTACCGGCTCAGATCAGGATTGTATCCGCCTTTCACACCGTCCCCGCTGCATCTCTCCAGGCCAAAGACAGGGATCTGAAAGGCGATGTCCTGATATGCGGCGACGATGCCGGGGCGGTGGATGTGGTCCGGGGCCTGACCCGAGAGATAAAGAGTCTCAGGCCGCTTTTCGTCGGCCCTCTGGCCGCCTCTTCTCTGGTGGAGAGCCTGACACCAATGCTCTTGAATGTTGCCCGGAAGAATAAGATCAAAGAGGCAGGGGTAAGTATAATATCGGAGAGACCCCCTGCCACCAAATAGGTTTATAAGATTCCGTGTAGGGCCTCTATTGCTATGCCCAGCAGGTTTCTCGGATCGATCAGCCCCATCACATTCCAGATGACATAGATCCCGATAAAGGTGCCCGCCGTGGCACCGATATTGGCCAGTGATGCCACCCACAGGACCTTGAAGAGGCGGTTTTTCCTCATCTGGCGGAAGCTTTCCGCCTGGGGGAGCTCTTTTAAATCAGAGACCGTGGGCTTGATCTTCCAGGCCTCCACCATGCCCGCAAACCAGCCAGCAGCCACTAATGGATTGAGGGTGGTCATCCAGGCGATGCCGAAAGCCATTAAAACGGAGAGGGGATGGCCTCGGGCCAGTATCACCCCCAGGGCGGACAGAGTTCCGGTTATCACAAACCAGATGGCAAAGGCAAGGACCAGGCTCTCGCTGGATTGGGCGGTGACCACCAGCAGGGCGATCATCACCAGGATTATCAATGTCACCACCGCTCCGAATACCTTGGCAGCAGAGATCTTCTTATTGGCCTTAACATTCAGGTCCTCTATGGCCGGAATAGCCTGCGGATTCTGCAGATGCTTCTCGATGCCTTCCTTGTGGCCTGCACCCACCACTGCCAGCACCCGTCCCTGCCTGGATAGGCTGAGCAGGTTTCGGGCCAGGAATGCATCCCTCTCATCGACCAGAACGCTGGCCGCTCCGGGAGAGATCTTGCGGAACTCGTCGATCATCTGGGAGACGACATCATCCTGGGTGATGTTATCGATATCTATCTCTTCTTCCTCTCCTCCAAAAGCTCCCCGGATCAGGGACCACAACAGCTTCAGCTTATCGAAAAATCCCATGGCCGACCAGAAACGCTGGATGGTTATTCCCACGTCCCTGTCCACCAGAGCCACCCTGGCGCCGGTGCTCTGCGCAGCTTTGATCGCCGCCAGCATCTCTGAGCCTGGCTTGACCCCCATCTCGTCCCCGATCTTCTGCTGCATATAGGCAAGGAGCAACTGCACCAGGAACAGGTAAAGCTTCCCACCGCTCAACAGCTCGCTGATCTTGATCTCAGACTTCTCCTCCTGTCCGGTCAGGGCTTTGTAGCGAGAAAGGCATAGCTCCACGGCTACGATGTCCGGCCTTATCTCCTCTATCTTCCTGGCCACTTCCAGGACGCTCTTCTCAGAGACATGCGCCGTCCCCACGATGGTGACCTCATGGGTGGTGCCCTCCGTCAGATCAACTCCCGTATCGGGCTCTATTATCTGACAGGGAGGCTCAGGGCAGTCTTCTCTTGTATCACCCTTCTCCGAATCCAAATCGATTACCTCTTCCAGTCCTGGTCCGAGCACAGCTCAATGGCCCTGACCAGGTCCTCTCTGGAGACGATGCCTACCAGGCGGCCATCTTCCATTACGGGCAGCCGGCAGATATTCAACCTGTTCATCATCTTCATCGCCGTAGATGCCTCCTCTGAAGGAGCGATCACATATAACTTTCTTGTCATCACCTCGGCCACCCGGGTATGTGCGCGATCATTCTCAGGAACCTTCTGCAGGTCGGTGAAGGTGACAACTCCCACCATCTCCCCTCCAGCGATCACCGGGTAGCCGCGGTGCTTCTCTTTGAACATATGCTCTTTGAGCTCTGTCAGGGTCATCTCCGGATCGACGCTATGCACGTCTGTTGACATTATGTCCCTGACCCTCGTCCCCTCCAGGCTAACGCTGATCTGGGTGGCCTTCTCCTCCTCTGAGGCTCCCACATAGACGAAGAAGGCCACAAAGAGGAGGATGAAGTTGAAGGAGAAGAGGCCCAGCACGAACATCATGATCGCGAAGAGCTTTCCAATGCCAGCCGCCCTCTGGGTGGCTTTTACATAAGGCATCTGGGTGGCAAACCAGGCCCGCAGGAGACGGCCGCCGTCCATGGGAAAGGCGGGGAGCAGATTGAAGAGCATGAGGATGATGTTCAGGAAGCCCAGCATCCAGAGCATTATGCCCAGGGGGCTGCCTTCATCCAGCAGGGTGGAGAGAATGATCCCCATCAGGCCCAAAATGCCGCTCACTGCAGGCCCGGCAAAAGCCATCTGCAGCTCCAGGCGGGGATTTCTGGGGATCTCCTCCATGGCCGAGACCCCGCCAAACAGGTAGAGGGTTATGCTCCTTATCTCGATTCCATTCTTGAGGGCGATGTAGCTGTGCCCCAGCTCATGAAGGGCCACGCAGGTGAAGAGAACCAGGGAGAATACCAGGGAGTAAGCCCATCTCAGGCTGGCGGGCTCAATCCCGCCAAAGCCATAGCTCCTACCCAGGATCGTCTGGCTGAAGGTGGCAAAGTCCCAGGTGATGAAAAGGATGACCAGAAGAAAGCTCCAGTGCAGTTGCACCGGTATCCCCATTATCTTCCCTAACTGCAGTGAAGAGTTCATCATATGCTAGTATCCCCCCCGCATTAATAGGTCTTTTGATAACTCATGGCGGAAATAGTGGCCATCAGGCGGCAAGCAATTGTCATTAATTTATTAAGTGAGCGGGTAGGAGAGTGGGGGTTCAGTGTGGATTCTAAAAACTATGATTACCCGCTCAATTTAAAAGAGTGTTGGTTAAGATATAAATTTTTCCCCTGAGGGTGGCAGTCCACCAGATACTTCACCTGAGAGCTGTGCTCTGCCATGCAGGCGGTGGTATAGGCCTCCTTCAGGCTTCCCCCGGCAGCGAATACCCCATGCCCCCGAGCGATACAGGCCTTATGGGATTTTAGGGCAATACAAGCAGCCCGGGCGAGCATATCCGTCCCCAGCTGGCCCTCAATTACTGGCATCTCTCCCAGGAGTAGAACTCCCTCGCTATCGATAGGCAACACCGCCTCCACCTCCAGCATGGAGAGGACAGTTGCATACGGAGAATGGGTATGGATAATGGCCGTCTTGCTCGTGTTCAGATAGATCGCCCGGTGAACGCAGGTCTCTATGCTGGCGATCTTATCCATCTCGCAGGCATGCTCCAGGTCGACCTGTACCACCGCCAATGAGTCCAGCTCGTCTAACATCGATCCTGTGGCGGTGATGAATATCTCGCCATCTAAAAGGACGCTGATATTCCCGAATCGGGAGCTGGTGAGGCCGGAAGAGACCACCTTCCTGCCAAAGCGCGCGATCTCCTGCCAGGCTTCTATCGCCATCTCAATTCCTCGCCCGCAGACGGAAAGGGACGGTCATCGACTCCTTCTCCCCAAATCCTCCTTCCAGATCCACGGATATCTGATAGTCCCCGGCCGTCCAGAAGCTCGTCTCCCAGCGGGCGGAGTATACTCCGTTGCCATCCAGGTCGTCCATGGGAATCTCCAGATTTCTGTCCGGCCCGATGATGTTGGTGTTCAGGGCTTTGATCTCACCGGAGGCCCGGGCCTCTACCATCACCGGCTCGCCCTCGCTGGCTTCATCCCGGTTCAGCCTCACCTCATCCAGATCAGGTGGATAAAGCTCCTCTTTCGGAGCGTCGATGCTCCTGCAGGCCCGGGTCAGGTTGAGCGCACCATAGCCATAGAGGTTGTCCTTTCCCTCCGGTCCCAGCTCATCAGCGGTCTTGAGGAGCAGCCTCTTGACATCTGCCGGCTGCAGATCGGGGTCCATCTCCAGGAGGACTGCCGATGCTCCAGAGACCTGAGGAACGGCCATTGAGGTGCCGCTCACAGAGCTGATGCCATTCACCGAGCCGGCCAGGGCGGAAGGGACGTCGACTCCCAGAGTGACCAGGTCCGGCTTTATCTCACCGCTGGGAGTCGGACCGCGCGATGATTGGTCGAATATTAACCCGCTGCCATCGACGGCCCCCACAGTTATCACCTTCTCTGCTCCACCGGGCATGACGATGGAGGAAGGCGCAGGCCCGGAGTTCCCGGCGGCGACGCACATGACCAGCCCCTCATCGACCATCCGGTCGCAGGCCTCGTCCAGGAGAGATGCTCCATCAGAAGGGCCTTCTCCCCCAACGCTGAATGATATGATCTTTATGCCGTAACGATCCCGATTCTCCAGGCACCAGTCCAGCGCTTTGAGGGCATCGGAGAGATAGCAGGCTCCATCCCTGTCCATCACCTTGATCACCACCAGCTCTGCCCCCGGTGCCACACCCATTCCCGGCTCGCCGGCGATCAGGCTGGCGCAGTGGGTGCCATGGCCGTTGTCATCGTAGGGCTCGGTCTGATTGTTCACGAAGTCCTGGAAGGCGACGATCTTCCCGGAGAGAGACTGGTGATCTGCGTCCGCTCCAGTATCGATAAGGGCCACAGTCACTCCTTTCCCCACCTGGCAGTCGCTCTGCCGCGGATCGTCTATGATCGAAGGGCCAAAATTCGAGATTTCAGGGCTCTCATCCACGGAGAGGACCCTTAGCTTCTGATCGGTGTATACCCCCCGGACACCGTCTGCCCTGGCGATCTCATCCAATTTATCCGAGGAGACGGTCATTGCGCTGCCGGGCAGAACCTTGAATCTCTTCTCCGCTGCGGTGGGAACTGTGGTCAGGTTCCCTTTGAGATCGTCATCATGCAGGACTATGACCTTCAACTCTTTGCTTTTCTGATCCTCCAGGCTGTCTTCTATTCCATTGCCATCGAGGTCCCTGGGATCGCGGATGGTGATCTTCTTGGATTCGTCCTTCGCCGCATTGCCGAACCTGTCTATGGCGATGATGGTCACATTATAGGTTCCCGCAGGCAGATTTGAGCCGCAATAGCCGGTGTAAGTGCCGTCTCTATCCAGGTCGAGCATGAGGTTCATGCGGTTGCCTATATCGG
>JAXDAR010000007.1:0-25151 GCA_034679645.1 Methanothrix sp.
CCTCGTAGCTCTTCTGCCTTTTCTCGCCTCGGGGGAAATAGGAGAACCGGGACAGATGCCTGGGCTGGGTGCTGGAAGGATCCGAACCCCAGAAGATGGAGGTATCGGCGAAGTTGCGCACGTCGTCCAGAGTACAGGTGGGAATCCTCCCGGAGAGGATCCTCTCCATGAGCTGCCCCTCGCAGTAGCTTGAGGGATCATCAACAAACGCCCCGATCTTCGCTGCCAGGGCGAGCCCCGCCTCCTGCGCCTCCATGGTGCAGTTGGACCAGCCGTATATCACGGGCGCGCTGGCGTTCCTTAAAATCTCCGCCGCCCTTCCTATCGCCTGATCAATGGGCACCTCTTTTCCCTCTACCCTGGATCCGGCCCTCTCCACAAAGAGGGCCTGATAATGAGCCTGGCCTTTGCGGCAGAGGTTCTTGGCATGGGAGACGGACCCTGAGCCAGCGTCCGGAAAGAGTATATCCTCACATATAAGCGAGCAACCGGTGCAGGTCCTGTAATTGAATTCTGTCATCTGCATCACCTCATACGAACTCTATGGCCTTGCTGGGACAGGTGGCAGTACAGGCATTGCACAAAATCTTATTTGGCCCGAAGCGCCGGCACTCTTTCAGATTATTGGCCACCACCACCCCGTCCTCCACCCGAAGGATGACCCGATCCCCTTCCGGACCCAGGCCCGCGCCACACCTGGTGGGCTCAGCCGCCACATTTACCGGACAGGCGACCACGCAGTTGCCGCAGCCAAAACACTTCTCCGGATGAATGACAAGGCCGGTCTCTGAGGCGTTCTCCAAAGGAGCCACAATCTCCTTCAGCTTGGCGAGCTTCGCCTCATACTTCTTCTCTTCGAATTGAGGAGTGCACTCCTCCAGCTTCTTCTCCCGGCCCAACAGGCCCACGGCAAAAGCCATGCAGGTGGGAAGCCCGCACTTCTTGCAGTTGGTCTTGGGCAATAGCATATAAATCTCCATGGCGCCGACCATAACCAGATACCTCAGTTTGGGAAGGATACACCAGTAGCCTCAATCTCGATCATCTTTATTGCCTGCGCAAAGCTTTTCATACTTCTTCAGGAATTGTCTTTTCAATGCCCCTCAGCAATCCCACTGCCCTTCTGGGCCTCCTCGGCATAATCCCCCTGGTGATAATCTACCTCATCCGCCCCCGGCCCAAGGAGATTCGCTTCTCCTCCACCCAGTTTCTCCGAGAGGGAGAAGCAAAACGAACTGCGGTCCTCAGCCGCCTGATCAGCGATCCCCTCTTCTGGGTGCAGCTTTTGGCCATCTGCTCCCTCTCCCTGGCCGCGGCCGGTCCATTCACCAGCGAACAGGGGCCGGCGAGCAGCCATCTGGCGGTGGTCCTGGACGGCTCAGCCAGCATGCAGGCCTCAATCTCCTCCGCCCAGAATATCATCCATTCATACCTGGACCGCTACGAAAAAATCAGCATCATTCTGGCAAAAAACGTCCCTGTAACCGTCCTCACCGAGGGCAGTCCAGCTGAGGCCCGCGATGCTCTGCTCCAGCTCGAGCCGGCTGCGGTTTCCGCCGACCTCTCCAGCTCATTGACCCAGGCAGACGTCCTCCTGGGCAGCACTGGTGGAGATATCCTGCTGGTCTCGGATTTTGTCAGCTGGACGGGAGATGATCCCGATATCACCCGCAATCTCATTCAGGCCGGCGGCCGGGTGGGAATAGTCTTTGCCGACTCCTACCAGGGGGGAGACAACCTGGCCCTGACTGAGGGCTGGAATGTGCCGGGAACGGGATACGTAAATCATACTGCTCTGATTCACAATTACGGCCCGGCCAGGACGGTACCCATCACCATCACCGGTCCGGGGGGCAGGAGCAGCCAGGCGGCCTCGATCCCCCAGAATGGCGACTACTACCTCTCCTTCACCGCCTATCCCGGGGTGAACACCATCTCCCTGGACCTGGAAGACGCCATCTCCTGGGACAACCAGGCTTATGTCTTTGTGCCAGACCAGGGCAAAAAAGAGGTTCTCTATCTGGGCGAGCCCGGACCGGCATTAAGAGCCCTCCAGTCCCTGCCCAATGTGGCAGTCGCGACCTCTGGCAGGTACTCGGACTTCGATCTGATTGTGGTAGCAAGAAATGCCTCCGTGGACGGGGAGCTCAACCGCTACATCGATGGCGGTCGGGTGATTTACCTCTCTACCGATCTTGAGAGCCCCCAGTATCTCCCGGTGAGGGTGACGGGAAAGCTCTCCGGCCCCACAAGACTGTGGGTGAGAAACACCGGTTTTGCCGAGGACCTGCACTTCGATGAGATCGGAATTTATGCTTATCCAGAGGCGACTGCCCGCCAGGGGGCCACCGCCATGGTGGAGGCCAATGGGGTCCCCATCCTCGCCTACTGGCGGCTGGGTGAGGGGATTGTAATCTACAACGGTCTGGAGATGGAATCCGACTTCTATCTGCGCCCTGAGTACCCTATATTCTGGTATCAGATGGTCAACTGGATGACCGGGGTCCCGGATATGGAGGACTCCAACCGGAAGACGGGAGAGATCATCTCCCTGGGCGAGATATCCACCATCCAGACCCCCAGCAGCACCCTCTCCGCCAGCACCATCACCCTGGATGAGGTGGGGATCTATCGCTTCCAGGGTCGGGCAGTGGCGGCGAACATGTACAATCCCATCGAATCCTCTCTTGGCCGCAACCGAAATTTTGAGGAAGGCGAATTTTCAGGAGAGGTTCGAAATACCATTATAGAGAAGGATCTATCCTCCTGGGTGATCGCCCTGGCCGTCCTGGCCATCGTTCTGGAACTGATAATCATGCGCTGGAGGAGAGAGACATGATCCAGGGCCTCTATTTCGCCCGGCCGGAGCTGCTAATGGCTCTGCCACCCCTGGCCCTGCTGGGGCTGCTCTACATCCAATTTCGGGCCAAAAATAAGATCCTTGGCCTCTCAAGGCTGCTGATATTCTGCTTGATCCTGGCAGCGGCTGCAAATCCCTATTTTGTCCAGACTCAGGTCGTCCAGTCGCAAAAACCGAGCATCACCGTCCTGGAGGATAAGACCGGATCGATGGAGATATTCGATCCCGATGCAGCAGCCCGGATAGCCGATCTGACCGGGGCCTCTTTACGCACCTTCTCCGGCGAATCGACTTCCCTGGGGGACAGGATTCTGCAGAATGCCCTTCCGGGAAGCACAATCCTTCTGGTAACGGATGGCTATAGCAATAGCGGCCGACCGCTGGAAGATGCTCTCGCCCTGGCCAGAAGCTCGAACAGCACCGTCTTCGCCCTGGACATCGATCCTGTGAAAGCAGATGCCGGAGTGGAGATATTCGGGGCGAACACTGCCGTCCTGGCAGGGGAATATCCCTTCCGGGTGGTGGTGAGAAGCTCAATGAACTACAGTGGCCCCCTATCGGTCTATGCCGATGAGAAACAGATCTTCAGCGACCAGATCCAGGCCAATGGGAGCGCTTCCATCAAGATCTCTCATTCCTTCCTGGAGACGGGAAACCATGTCCTGCGAGCCCAGATCGCCCCGGATATGCAACCGGTAAATGACGTCTATCTGAAGTCGATATACGTCGTCCCCAAGCCGGAGGTCCTGCTCCTCGCCTCTGCTGACTCTCCCCTGGCCCGGAACCTGGATGACCTCTACATGCGGACCGCAGCCTCCGAGCTTCCCTCCAACCTGCAGGGCTACAAGTCCATCGTCCTTGATGATATCGAATATCGATCAAGCCTGGACCGGCTGGAGGATTATGTGCGCGAGGGAGGCGGCCTGGTGGTGGTGGGAGGCAAGAATTCGTACGACCTGGGAGAATACCGCAATTCGACCCTGGAGAGAGTCCTCCCGGTCCAGTCCTTCCCCAGCCGCTTTGAGGGGGGCAAGACGCTCATCTTCGTCCTGGACATATCCTTCAGCCTGCTGTCCACCCAGACCAAGGACGGCACCACCCTGCTCGACTATGAGAAGGCGCTGGCAGTGGAGCTATTGGGCTCGCCGCAGTTTCAGGACTACAATGTGGGACTGGTGGTCTTTGGAACCCGGGCCTATAATGTGATCGATCCCGTTCCCCTATCCAGGAGCCAGAACGTCCTGGCGGACAGGATCGCCACTCTCGCCCCCACAGGAACAGAAGACAGCTATCTAGACTCTGGTCTGGAGCTGGCCAGGGATATGATCAGTGCCAGCGGAGGGGATGGAGAGATGATCGTCCTCTCGGACGGAAACCTCCAGAACTATCCGGAGGTGGTAGCCCGATCCAAGGAACTGATCCGGGAGATGAACATCACCACCCGGCTGATTCAGGTCCAGGCCATTCCCGGCATGACGGGGAGCTTCCCGGAGATCGCCAGCAGCACGGGCTCACAGTTCACCTCTTTCGTCTATCCCGACTCTCTGACCACCACCAGCGCTCCTCCGGCCGATGAGCCCAGGCCAGAGGAGATGAATATCTCCAGCTATGAGCTGGCGGTGGTCAACCAGAACCACTATATCACCACCGACCTGGAACTGAACGCCACCATCAGCGGATTCAATGATGTCACCCCTAAATCCGGCTCTATAAGGCTGGTGGCACTGGATGATGGCAAGCCGGTCCTCACTGTCTGGCGCTACGGCCTGGGGAGGGTGGCATCCCTTACCACGGACGATGGCAATGCCTGGGCTGGCCCTCTCTACAGCAGCCCCAGCTCTCAGTTGATCTCCTCTGCCGTCAACTGGGCGGTTGGAGATCCCCGGCCGGAGACGGACCGGGTAGAAGGTGAGGATGGCTGGAAAGATAGTCCCATGCAGATCACCATCAACAGCAATTCACGGCCCAGCCTGCCGGAGGCAAATGTGGAGAAGGTGGGGGACAATAGATACCTGGCAACCTTCACACCCAACAGCAGCGGGATTTACTATATAGGGAACTACGGGATAGCAGTCAACTACCCCCTGGAGTACAGGTACATGGGATTGTATCCCGAGCTTCCCGGCCTGATCATGGCCAACGGGGGCAAGGTCTTCACCGAAGAGGAGGCAGAAAGGAGCTTGATTGCAGAGGCCTCTCGGGTCAGCCAGCGGGTGGTGGAAGAGAGAGTATCCAGAAGAGACGCCCTGCTCCTCCTCTCCCTTTTGATATTCCTGCTGGAGATTGTATCAAGAAAGATAAGTGAGATGAGAAGGCAGGGGAGGAAGAAGGTCTGATGTCACCATCAGATTAAAATAGCATAATTAGCTTTATTGAGGTACATTTATGGAGGTAACTGCCACCAAATGAGTTCTCAAATGTGTGCCGTCTGCGGCCTTCCTCAGGAGCTATGCATCTGCGAAGAGGTTGCCAAGGAGCAGCAAAGGATCGTGGTCAAAGTCCAGAAGCGCAGGTATGGAAAAGAGGTGACAGTTATCCAGGGCATCGACCCTCATGAGATCGATCTGCAGGAACTGTGCACTCATCTGAAGTCCAAGCTGGCCTGCGGAGGGACAGTAAAGGACAGTCTGATTGAGCTTCAGGGCAATCATATCCAGAGGATCAAGGATATCCTAGTCAAGAAGGGATTCGGGTCAGATCAGATAAGCACTTGAATTCTTTTTTTGCTTTTAAAAATCCGGTTTATGATGAAGAAGAAGGCAACGACTCTTTGCCATCATCTCCTTGAATTGCATCCAAGGGGGCCCCTTCATCTGAACTCATCACAATGGAAAAGATCCACTCGCTCAGGCTGGCGCAGTGCTCAGGGATGCATTCCTCGATGCAGCCAGCACAGGGCTCGAAGGCATCCAAAGCCATCAGGGGATCGAAACGTCTGCCGCGGGGCCTGCTGACGCAAAAGAGCCGGTAGGTCCTGATGCCATCGACTGATTCCACCGCTCGGGTGATAAAGCGATCTTTTAGCAGCTTGGCCACTATGCGAGAGCATTTCCTGGAATCGATCTTCAGAACCTTCCACAGGTCGCTTTGCAGGGCTCCCTCCGGATGCGATTTAATATATTCCAATGCTTCCTCGACAGACATCCCTACCACTCACTCCACCGGGCTGATGAGAATGATGTTATTGCCGCGCAGAATGACCGATCCCAAAGAACGAGTCTTCTCGCCCCCGATCAACTCCACGGTCTCCAGCAGATGCAGGTTCAAGTACTCGTCAACGCTGTTCAGAATCCCTTCCAGGACGTATCGCGGTGATCCTTTCATCTCCACCTGAATCTTGCTTCCTACCAGACTCTGTACTTTCTTAGTTGGGAACATATCTCTGACTCCTTGGTCACCTTCAGACGGATTGAACACCTTTGACACCAGGGACACTCTTCATAAGCTCCTTCTCGATGAAATTCTTCAGGGTCATCTGGGAGAAGGGACAGCCTGCACAGTGCCCTTGCAGCCTTACGCTCACAATGCCATCACTGATATCCACAAGCTCAACGTCTCCGCCATCCACGCGAAGGCCTTCCCTGATCTTTCCCAGGGCCGCTTCCACATCATCATTTAGGTTTGCCATGAGTATTATCGTCTCCTTTCACCTTTATGGAATTAACCTGGTGCCCGATGATGGTGAACCTTATACCTTTTAAAGCTTCCTCGAGCTGCCTTATCAGCTTCTGGCATTTATCTGAGCCGACTACCGTATTGACCATCACTCCTGGCTCTGAATGGTCCCGGATGGCTTTCAATGCCATATCAGGGTCCTCGCTCAGCCGGAAGCTCTTCCAGGTGGCCGGCGCCATTCCCTGATACTCGATGAGGTAAAAGCCGGTGATTCCCAGCTCCGTCAAGCTGTTGATAACTCTGACGAGATGCTCGTGATCTACAAAAATCTTGACCATGGTCTTCATGGAGTTTTCCTCACTCATATATCGGCCATCAGGCCATATAAACTTCGCGATAACGGGATATTCTTTTATCCTACCCAGGCCATGCATGCCCTATCATGGCATCCAGAGATATCAGAGATCTGTTAAAGAGCAGAGGAATTACAGAGGAGGAGATCGTATCTTCAGCAATGGAGCTTTACTTTCCCCATCCCGGGGTACAGACTCGCGAGCGAGCAGAAGCAGTATTCCGGCAGGAGATGAACCTCGCCCTATCCGATCCCAATCTGGCCCTGCTCATATATGCCGCCCTTCTCCTGGAAGCAGAGGGTGAGAGGCGCAACCTTCCCAACCTCAAGCCCTCTGACTATGATAACGATCTGACCTGCCTTATCGCGGACGAGGTCTTAGGCCTGAGCATAGCCAAGTATGTGGGCGGCTACAAGGGACTGTTCGATTATGTTCGCTACGACAAGGCCAAGCCGGGAATACTCTCCCGGCTGGGACCCTTCCTGGATGATGCTCTGGCCGGCCTGATCGGTGGGGTCTCGGCCAACATGTATACCAGGGCGGCAGCAGATTCGGGGAGCAGAAATTGAAGGAGATCCTCTTCGCCCTCAGGTCCGGTTTCGGCTGGCTGTCCGCCATACCGGTCGGCATATCCATGGAGGGAGTGGAGGCGCTGATGAACCATGTTTATGTCTTTCCCCTGGTGGGCATGGTTTTAGGTGTGGTTCTGGGAGGAGTGTCCTGCATTGCTCTGCAGGTGTTTCCAACGAGCGTAGCCGCTATCGTGGTGATAGTCGCTATATACTGGCTTTGCGGCATAAACCACATCGATGGCCTGGCGGACTTTGCCGACGGAGTGATCGCCCACGGCGCAAGGGAGAAGAAGATCGCCGCCATGAAGGATGTACACCTGGGAACCGGTGGGGGTCTCTATATCGTGGTTGTCATCCTGGCTTCATTTGCCATCCTCTCCAGCCTGCCGGCGGGGCTGCTGCCCCTGGCAGTTCTCAGTTCCGAGGTGAGCGCCAAGGAGGCCATGATATCCTTTGCCGCCTTCTCCCGCCCCCTGCAGAAGGGTTTTGGGCAGATAATGATCGAGAGGACGGGCCAGCGCCAGTTCCTCCTCGGACTGGTCATATCGGCGGTCATCTGCTCCCTTGCTCTGGGGGCCCTGGGCCTGGCGGTGCTGGCAGCGGCCCATCTGGCCGCACTTTACCTGGTGAGGGCCTCTGAGAAAAACTTCGGGGGAGCGACCGGCGACGGCATAGGAGCGACAAATGAACTGGCACGGGTAACCGCTCTTGCTGCCGCTCTGGCTTTGGGAGGTGTTCTGCCCTGGACGCTCTGGTAATGGCCGGCGGGCGCGGTTCCCGCCTAAAGAGAGGAGAGAAGCCCATGGTGACCATCTTCGGCCGGAGGCTGATAGAGTATGTAGCCCTGGCCCTGGAGGAGAGTTCAGTGGATAGGGTCTACGTTGCCACCACCGATAACGTGCCCCTCACCCGCGCCTGGGCCCTGGACCAGAATCTGTCCCTGCTGGACACAGCGGGGATGGGCTTTGTCCCGGATATGATCTCTGCAGTTAAGGCGGCAAAGGTGGCCGATCCGATACTGATCATCATGGCCGATCTGCCCCTGATCACCAGCGATCTGATCGATAACATAATCGAGGTCTATGAAAACCGTCCTGAGCCCGCCCTCTCCACCCATACTCCACTGGAGCTGCACCGCCGCCTGGGCCGGCGGCCCGATTCCCTCTTCAACTACCAGGGTCAGCTGATAGTCCCCTCGGGGATCAATGTGCTGGACGGAGAAAAGATCGAGAGTGAGCAGGAGGACTACCATCTTATAATGGAGAGGATAGAACTGGCAGTGAATGTGAATGTGGCAGAGGACCTCCGCCTCTGCGAGAGGATATTGCAAGGTGATTTTATTTGAATGACAGCATAGCGATAAACGGCGAGAAGTTCTCTCTTGAAGACCTGATGCTGCTTACTGGCGAGGACGAGGTCAAAGAGCCCAAGGGCTACATCCTCCTGGTGGCCCGGGCTCTGCGCAATCCATTGAGGCTTCCCTGGCTGCTCCGGGAGATATGCGGCCTGTGCATCAAGGAGGAAGAGCAGAGGGATATGAGGCTCAGCCTGATCCGGGTGCAGGTCGATGCCGAGCTTAAAATGAACCAGGATATCCAGAGATTCCAGCAGAGGCGTTATGTGGCCCAGGTGATTGAGATCCTGCTGTTCAACGATCTGATGCTGGCCCCAAGAGAGGCGGTGGAAGAGGGGGATATGGAGTAGTCAAATCCTCGAATCACCTCTGGGTGATGGGGCCTCGCCGCAAAAAATTATGAGGTTCTGCCCTGACATATCAGGAGACCTCTTTTTGGCCCAAGCTCAGCTATAAAATGGTATCATTCTGCGCACTTGGGACGGTCGGTACTGCAGAGGATGCCTGTGCGGCCGCCTTGCTCTGGGATACACTGCTTCCAACATAAGCGGTCTTTGCTGTAAGTCCCACTTTGGCCGCATTCACAGTGATATTGCTCTTGCCCGCATTTGGATCATAGCTCAGGAATTCATTGATGCTCTGGGTATAGGTGGCTGATGCCAGACCACCTGGATTCTTGGCGAAGGCAATGTTATCGAATACTGACGGATTTATTCCGGAAAGACTCACTGCATGTGGATTATTCCAGACATACCCAGGATCGTACGGATTTATTGTGGTCCTGTTTATAGTCGGCACATCTTCACGATTGCTTTCCACTACTGCAGAAGGCGGCTGGGCAATTGCGGGCATCAATAATGCCAGCATCATTGCCAGTACCAGTGTGCTAAAAATTTTTGTCATTTTGATCCTCCAAATGCGCATTTTGCTCCAAATCTCACAACCTGGCAGAAATGCTAAGCCTGATCGAGTTGCGGATACGGCTACCCTTGGAGCGGAATGCCATTTCGTCACAGCAGAAGGCGACTCAAACTATAATGATAATAAACCTTGTGGTTATCCTTTATTCGATTACTTAATTCTGATTCTAACTTAAAGAGAAGAGTCATACAACTGCAATATTTGATAGCTGAAAAATAATAAAGGAGGGATTTGCAGAGGGAAAAAAGGATATGGCTTTCCAAATCCGCCTCTTGACCAGATCAGACGAGCCAGACAGAGATCATTTCACCTGCACCTTGAACTCATACTTTCCGCCCCCCATCCTCAGAGTCCATATCCTCCAGCCCGACGGGAAGCTGGTGCTCTTGCCAGCAATGCCCTTAAGAGCGAATTGCAGGGCATCTCCCTTCTTGAACACCCCTGCGCTCACCGCCTGGCCCAGGGTGAGAGGGCCAACCTCGGTATCGTTCACCAACAATATTGCACTCTCCGTTCCGGCCTTGGTCATGGTGACAAAGACTGTGCCGTCAATGGGGAGGGTGAGGTCAGGTGCCACTGGCGAGGGCGGGACCGGTCCCGAGCCTATAGCAGCGGAGTAGAAGGGGAAGGCTGAGCCCATGCCGCACTCTCCCAGTTTGATCTTGAACCATCCATCCACCCCCCAAGAGGGGCCCCAGGAGTTCTTTCCTATCCAGCAGTCTTCACGTTCGTCATAGCCCACCAGCAGGACAGCATGGTTGCCCACAAAATCTCCGTAATCCTGGCTGTAGATCCCGCCGTCATAGTCAAAGAAATCGGCATATACCGCCAGGCCGCTCATCAGCGGTCCGGTGGAGGCGATGTGGGCTTTGGCCTGATCCGGACGGAAGATGGTCTTATAGGAAGTGATGGCGACCAGTCTGCTCTTGAAATCGGGACAGGGATTCCAGTCTCCGGAATAGGGGCAGCAGAGTTCGTCGCACACCCCGGCCTCCGCCGCCATGAGCATGCGCACGAACTGTGCACCGCTCTCGCATCTTCCTCCCCCGCGAGGAAATAGATAGGCCTCGGAGAGATCCGGCTGTAGTTCTGGATCTTTTTTTCCGATCTTCATCACCGACTCCATCAGGGCGACAGTGGCGAAGGAAACGCAGCTACCACATTTACCCTGATCGCGAATGGGGGTGGTGTAGTTTTTGCCTTCAAAGTTCCTCCAGTCAAAGGAGGGGGGATGCTCCGCCGCCCCAAAGAGCTTTGCCGTGGCGGCAAACATGGCCATATTATGCTGAATCTCTGCCGGCGATACTATCAGCCCGGTGGAATAGGTCTTTCCCATTATCTTCATCTCCCTTGCAGTAGCTGCAAATGACAATTTGTCAATTCAAAGATTGCAGAAGATATTTCTATAGTATAATGAGACGGGATGGAATAAATACTTGATTATGCAGGACGGTTTCTTCAGCATTCTGCACCAGGAAGGCTTACAGAAAACATTTAAGATTCCCCATCCTATATCACCTCAGGCAGAGGTAGACGGATATGAGAATTAAAACCATGCGGATGGCACTTGTACTTACATTTCTATCGTGCTTATCGATCGGGGTCCTTGCCCTGGATCCGGGGACCATCGCCGTTCCCAGCATAACCGGGGCGAACATGGACATGCCCAAGCCCCTGATCACCCCTCCCACCATGGACATGCCCGATGCCTCCTCCAAGGTCACTGTGGTGGAGGGCAAGAAAGATCCATTCTCCGATGGATCGCCCTTCAATGAGACCCAAAGCAGCGAAGCGGATAAGGTGAGCGGGGAGTGGGGGGTGAGATTTGCCGGTCGCAGCGATGTCTCATTGGGCCTCTCTCTATGGGCTTCGGGGACGGATAAGGTGATGGGCTTTGGCTCTCTTGTGGAGGGGGCGGCCAATAACTCATTCTCCGCCAGTGGATCGGTTTTGGGAGACAATCTGGTCCTGTCCGCCCGGTCAGCTGCACCCAAGTTCGAGGGCCAGAGGTACGACCAGTGCGAGCTTGATCTGATTTTGGTGAACGATACCCTATCAGGAAGCTATGCCCTGTTGTGGCAGGGGGAGGAAAAAGATAGGGGCAATGCCACAGCGATGAGAGCCTAGAATCCGCTCTCAAGGAACATTTTATATGGTTTAGAGACCACAAGAACCCCGAAGCATTATGGTCCTGGACAACTTAGGCGGATCGCTGCGCAATGCCCTGAAAAAGATTGCCTCAGCGAATAAGATCGACAAAGCCCTGGTAGATGAAGCAGTGCGGGAGATCCAGCGTGCCCTCCTGCAGGCGGACGTGAATGTGAAGCTGGTGATGCAGCTATCCAACACCATCAAATCCAGAGCCCTGGACGAGAAGCCCGCTCCGGGGATGAACCCGCGCGAGCACGTGATCAACATCGTCTACCAGGAACTGATCAACCTGGTGGGCCGGGGCTCGGACATCCCTCTGAAAAAGCAGAACATCATGCTCGTGGGCCTGCAGGGCTCGGGAAAGACGACGACGGCTGCCAAGCTGGCCACATTCTTTCAGCGAAAAGGCCTGCGGACTGCTGTCATTTGCGCCGACACCTTCCGGGCAGGAGCATTCGACCAGCTCAAGGCCCTGTGCGAGAAGCAGGGCATATTCTTCTACGGTGAGAAAGGCAATCCCGATGCCCCGGCTGTGGCCAGGAACGGCCTGGAGGCCACCAAAAAATACGACATCCGCATCGTCGATACCGCCGGCAGGCATGCCCTGGAGGGGGACCTGATCCAGGAGATGAAGGACATCCATGCCGTGGTCAACGCCGACCAGAAGCTGCTGGTGATGGACGCTGCTTTGGGCCAGCAGGCGAGCGAGCAGGCGAAAGCATTCAACGAGGCGGTATCCATCACCGGCGTTATCATCACCAAGCTGGACGGCACAGCCAAGGGCGGCGGTGCCCTTTCCGCGGTGGCGGAGACCAAGACCACAGTGGCCTTCAACGGCGTAGGCGAGACGCCCGCCGACCTGGAGAGGTTTGAGGCCGACCGCTTCATCTCCAGAATGCTGGGCATGGGCGACATCAAAACCCTGATTGAGCGAGCGCAGGAGGTGCAGACCGAGCAGGAGGTGGATGTCGAGTCCCTGATGCGGGGCAAGTTCACCCTCAAAGATATGTACCAGCAGATGGAGGCCATGAACAAGCTCGGCCCCTTAAAGCAGATCATGCAGATGCTCCCCCTGGGTGGGATGGGGGTCGAGCTCTCGGACAAGGAGTACCAGATGACCAAGGACCGGCTGGACAAATATCGGGTGGTGATGGACTCCATGACCGCCGCCGAGCTGGAGGATCCCAAGATAATCACCGCCTCGCGCATCAAGCGCATATCCCAGGGGAGCGGCGCCTCCCCCGAGCTGGTCAGGGAGCTTCTCAAATCCCATCAGGCCATGCAAAAGGCCATCAAGGGGATGAGAGGAGGCATGGGCAAGATGAACATGAAGAGGATGATGAAGAGGTTCAACCCCGGGGCGAAGATGTAGGCTCTTCGCTGTCCAGAGCCACTATTTCTCTCCCGCCTTTGTGCCTCTGTGGTGAAATCGGGATGCTTGGACCTCACCCATAAAAGCGCAGAGGAAGATCCTCTGCCTTGCATCGCCCACCCAATTTGGCGGAGAGCCAAAATGTTATCTAGCCCCTTTTCTGGCTGGGGAAGCCTTATGATCGCCCTGGCGACCTTTCAGGCCCTATCACTCCGGCATCCATCTGCCTTCCGCCTCTCCCTGCACCATCTTTCCGCCGGGTGCGGTCTCGTTGAACTCCCCAGTCACCCTGTTGCCCTCAACTGCCAGGCGGAACTCAAACCTCTCGCCACTGCTGGCGTTTATCCCCAGCGAGACGGTATTGCCGCTCACCGTCCCTGCTGCGTCCAGGCTTTCAGTGCCATTGAATCCCCTCATGCTCCCCTCGCCGCTCAGATCTGCCCCGCTGCGGGAGAGAATGATATATACGCTTCTGGTATCATTCAGGTCCAGGCTCATCCTGCTTTTTGCTCCCGGCGGCGAACTCAGGACAGGGACAGAGCTTGATACCTGGCAATCTCTCAGGAACTGGTCGTGGCCCTGCATATTGATGTTCTCCTCGGAATCCCCCAGGAAATCGTACGAGCCCCCGCTTCCCGGAGAGCAGCAACTGGCCGCCTCCGCTGATCCTGCCGTCAGAAGACAAAGCAACAGGACCAATACTGCAATCAGGCTTTTTTTCATGGCATTCCCTCAGCACTGCCACTCTGGCTCTTATAGATGCTCTTATTGATCTGCCCCGATGGGCTGCCCTTCCCCAGGTCCCTCACCGACTCGGCATAAGAGGAGCCTGTCGCCGGCATAGGGGTGGCGGCGCTGATGACTGCAACCTCCTCCTTTTGGGGAGCGGAAAGGATCATCCCTCCGGTCAACGTCCCCGATTCGACCGGCATCCCCGGTGAGGACGCTTCATACATGCCGGATAGGGCAGTCCCGCTGGCGGAAAGCTCCAGCCGGAGGACCTCCTTTCCTCCTTCGGTCAGGACGAAGAGCGTCAGCCCGTCCGCCCGCACCGATCCGGCGGCGGTGATGTTAATGCTCCGGCCGGCGGAATTCATCTGTCCTGTGCCCAGCAGCAGATCATCCTGCTGGAACATCTCCAGGTCCAGGTGCCTGGCCCGCCCGCCGACGAGGTCCGCCGACCAGCTTCCGCTCAGGTTCAGCCCTCCAGACAGGCCGACATGGGCACCGGATGCCTCTTCCTCTCCCACGGAGATGGGGGAGAGGATTCCCCGTCCGGTGGAGACAGTGCCCATATAACCCTGTGATGCTGCCCCTGCGAGGAGGATCAGCAGGAGCAGGGTCGCCATTGTAATTTCTCTTAATGCCAATTGCCTTCACCACTCCAAGCTTCTTTAAGCAGATTGTTCAGATGATACCGCTTTCATATGACATCATCAGATGAGACGGTTATCAGATATACCAATCGCTCCGTACTGTCACGGGCATGAATGGCCAGACAAAAAAAGATAGTGGAAGGATCTTTCACCTCCCCGCGGTGATCCTGGGCCCGGATTGGCCGGGCCGGCCTTTTTTACGCCCCCAGGGCAACGGGAGCAGCCGGCCGGGCTGCCAGCAGCTTTCCAGAGGCTATGCCCGGCTGGACTGTTCCCGGAGCGGTGTAGATGAAGTCGCCGTTCAGCGATCCCGGACTTATGGTCAGGCTGAGGCGATAGAGGCTCTGGCTGGCCACCGGGGTCACAAAGAGGGCCACTCTATCCCCCAGTATGCTGCCCGCAGCGGTGACCTGAGCCACCGCCCCGTTCTCCATCAATACGCCATATCCGGATACCGCATCCTGGTTCTGGTACAGATTAAGGGTGAGGTAGCTGGTAGCTGCCCCGGTGAGGGTAAAAGACCAGTTCCCGGCTATTGCTGCATATCTTACCGGCACCCTTGTGACGGCACCAGGGCTCATCCCTGTCTGTCTGTCCGTATAAAACAGGCTCTCATTTCTAAAAGAGAGCGAGGGATCGTCTGCCGGGCCGTAAATCCCTTCGGTGACCTCCTCTCTGATCACGCTTCCGGACATATCCTCGGTGGGAAACTCCGGAACTGTTTTCACAGGATCGACGCCCAAAGCGGCAGCGCAAAGGCATACCAGCAGGGCAAACCCCATTACCACTAACTTAAATCCCATTCTCCTCTTACCTCCACTATCAGTAGCATCCCTGAAAGGCCTTAAATTTTTCCTTTTTGATCAATTCCCGGCCTTCCTGATCCTCTGGTGGTGCCGGTACATGATTCCCAGGGCATCTGCCACCTGCTCCGGCGTCGAGAAGACCGGAATTCCCGCCTTCTCCATCTTGATCACCCCGGGCATCTCAAACTCCTTCCCGGCCACACAGGCGATGATGGGCTTTCCCTTGTAGTCGATGCTCTTCAAGGCATCCACATAGCTATCCAGGATCTCCGCCTGGAGGATGACGATGAAGCTGCCCACATCATCGCTATCGACGCCGATCTCGATGGTGCTCTTCACAATCCTGGCATCCTGGCTGAAGGTGTAGTCCACCGGATTCATGCCGCAGACGTAGTCAGGGAGAAGATCCATCAACCTCAGCTTCAGGGGCTCCTCCAGCTCGGAGAGGCGCATGCCGTTATCGGTGATGGCATCAGCGGCTATAACCCCCAGGGAGCCGGCATAGGTTATGATGAACACCCCCTCCCGGTCGGGCAGAGGCTGCTTGGAAATAGCCCGGGACAGGTTGAACATATGCTCGTAATCCCGCGCCCGGATGATCCCCGACTGGCGGAAGACAGCGCTGTAGATCTGGTCGTTTCCGGCCAGGGAGGCGGTATGGGAGGCCACAGCCTTCTTTCCCGCCTCAGTCCGACCGGACTTGAGCACCACTATGGGCTTTTCCCTGGTGATCCGCCGCGCCTGGTCAATGAACCGCCTGCCTCCCTTGACCGACTCCAGGTACATGCAGATGACATTGATATTATCGTCCTTGCTCACCGCCTCCATGATGTCGGTCTCATTGATGTCCAGTTTATTGCCGATGGTGGCGATGATACCGAAATCCATGATATGGCGCAGCCCCCAGAGCATCCCGGCAGCGCATACCCCCGCCTGGGAGACCAGGCCGATATTGCCCTGGCTCAGAGCATCCACAATCCCTATGGACTGCACCATGCTGCAGTGAGTATTGATGATCCCGGAGCAGTTCGGCCCCAGCAGCCGCACCCCATACTTATCGGCGATCTCTTTCATCTGCAGCTCGATCTTCTTGCCCTCCGGCCCCAGCTCGGCAAACCCAGCCGACTCGACCACGATATAGCGCACTCCACATTGGCAGCACTCCTCCACCACATCCGCAGTCATCCCTGCGGAGACCAGGATGATGGCCACGTCCACCGGCTCGGGCACAGCGCTGATGCAGGGATAGGCCTTGATGCCCTGAATCTCCTCTGCCCGCGGATTGATGGGATAGAGCATACCCTTGAACTTATGGCTGACCAGATTGGTGAAGACATTCCAGCCCAGCTTTCCCGGAGTCCCGGAAGCACCGATGACGGCAATGCTCTGAGGATAGAAGAGGTCATGCAGATCCTGCTTCTCCCTCCCCGCAGGGGGGCTGGGCCTGGGCTCGCCTGTGATGATGCGGGCGTCGACCACTGTGCAGCCCTGGGGATAGAGGAAGACGGGATTCAGATCCATCTCCCGGATTTGGGGCTCCGAGTGCACGAAATCCGAGATCCTCATCAGAAGATCCTTCAAAGCCTCGATGTCGGCAGAGTGGCCCCGGCTGCCCTTCAGGAGGGTATAGCCCCGGATCTCCTCGATCATCTCCTGTGCATCCGCGCGGCTGATGGGGATGGAGCGGAAGCTGACATCCTTCAAGACCTCAACGAATATCCCTCCCAGGCCAAACATCAGAACCGGGCCAAAGGTGAGGTCGTTTGCCACTCCCACGATGGCCTCTATTCCCGGCTCGGCCATCCTCTGCACGGAGATGCCCTCCACCGCCTTTCCCTGAAATGCGCTGACTATATCCCGGTAGGCTCCCCGAACGTTGTTCTCCCCATCCAGATGGAGCTTGACCCCACCGGCATCGGATTTATGGACTACATCCGGAGAGAGGACCTTCAAGGCCACAGGAGAGGCCAGGGAACGGAATATCTCCACTGCCTCCTCCTCGGATCTGGCCACCATTGAGCCGGTGGTGGATATCCCCAGCTCCTCCAGGATGGCTTTGCTCTCATGTTCCATGAGGTAAGTTCTGCCTGCTGATATTGCCTGATCTATAATCTCTTTGATTTGTTCTGCCATTGTCAATCCCAGATTGCCGTTTTTTTGTTTCCGCTTTGCTTGTCACTGGGGGGACGTTATTTTAACTTGTGGGATCGCGAAGGGCGAATATCGCTGAGTGCGGTCAGCGAGAGTTTCGACGAAAAGTCGAAACAGCGGCAAGTCCCCATTTAGCGATGAGCTTATCTCAGATTAAAGGCCAGTATTCTTCATGGAAAAGGATATTGTCCAGGTCATCCTTGAGAAGGAGCTCACTGTCAAAAATCCCATTTTGATAGAGGGATTCCCTGGGATCGGCCTGGTAGGGAACATCGCCAGCCAGTATATAGTCAATGAGTTGAAGATGACCTACATCGGGGCCATGAACTCCAAATACTTCCCCCCACTGGCCGTACTTTTGGGTGGAGTGGTGAACATGCCGGTTCGCATCTATGAGGAAGCGAACAAGGGGGTCGTGGTTCTCACCGCCGATATCCCCGTCCACCCCCTGGCCTCATATGATGTTGGAAAGGAGATAGTATCCTGGGCGGAGTCGATCAATGCTCAGGAATTGATCTGCCTGGCGGGAATAACGGTGATGGATGACCAGAACCGGGTCTTCGGTGCCGTGAGCAAGCATGACCTCCTCGATAAGATAAAAGGGAAGGCAGAGATCTTTGAGATCGGCACTATCACCGGCATCACCGGCAGCATCATGAATGAGTGCCGCATTAGAAATCTGCCTGCTGTCTGCCTCCTGGGAGAGACGGCATCGGCAGAGCCTGATCCCCGCTCGGCGATCGCCGCCATTGAGACCATCAACAAGATCTACGGCCTGGGAGTGAACACGGCCAAGCTCGCTGAGCAGGCAGAAGAAATCGAGGTGCAGATGGCTCAGCTGGCCCAGCAGATGAAAGCGGCCGCGCCCGAGGAACAGCAGACCCAGTTGCCCAAAGAGTTCCCGATGTACGGGTGATGCCAGATGATTTACACGAGCCTAACAGGATTATCCAGAAACGTGATAAAGGAGCTTCTCGCCGCCAGGGTGAGGACGGTGGAGATCAGGAGCCCGAACAACTTCTTTGCCATCCACCACTGCCAGCCGGGGGAGAGGCTCTTTGTCACCGATTCCAGCGTCCTGGATGTCATTCCAGGCACAACCGGCCTCATCACCACCATAAAGGCCCTGCAGATAATAACCCACAGAACCATCCAGTCCGGTGAGCATTATTATGAGGAGAGCGAGTCTCAGGCAGCCAGGCTGCAGCTGCAGTTGGTGGGAGTGGGAAGGGTGAGGAGGATCGCCACCATTGAGCCGGATACGCCCCTCACCCTGGACGTGGACGAGGTGAGGTACTGCGGTGCACGGTAGTAGCCCCTCTTTTTGAATTGAGAAAAGGCTTGATAGGTGGCAATTCCCAGAGATGAAGGTCCTTCTCGTCACCGGAAAACTGGCCAGCGAGCAGGTGAGAAGATCAGCCTGCGGAAGGGATGTACTGGCGCTGGATGTCGATGTGGCGGCGTTCATCACCCCGGAGATGCTCTGCCGGGCCGGGCCAAAAGGGTACGACCTGATACTGATTCCCGGAGCCATAACCGCCGACTTCGGAGAGGTGGAGAGGACTCTGGGCACCAAGATCCGTCTGGGTCCAAAGCACGCCGTGGATCTGGTCTCACTCCTGCCCCACCTGGATGAGGTTGAGCTCTCCACCACCATCCCCGCCTGCGTCCTCCTGGAAGGGAAAAGAAGGCAGGAGGCCACTGCCCGGCTGGAGCGGCTGGAGGCGGGGGCCTGTGGCCAGCTGAGCATCAAAGGGGTCAAGATCGGCGGCAGCTCGCGGATGAAGGTCCTGGCAGAGGTCGTCGATGCCACCAGGCTGGAGGATGAGGCTCTGGCGGAGCGGATCAGATACTTCGAAGAGCAGGGCGCAGACCTGATCGATCTGGGAGCATCTTTAGATGCCACTTTAGCCAGCGTTAAAAGGGCATTGGAGACAGCGAGAGATGCCACCACCCTTCCTGTAAGCATCGATGCCGTCCGGGCGGATCTCATCCTTGCAGGCATTGATGCCGGGGCGGACATGATACTCAGCCTGAACGGCGAGAACCTGCCCCTGGTGGGAAGCAGGCTGGCGGAAGCAGGCATACCGGCAGTGGTCATACCGGGACCCGGATCCATCACCCTGGAGGAGAACCTGGTTAAGGCCAGTGGATTTGCCATCCCGGTTATTGCCGATCCGGTTCTCGAACCACCTTTGATGGGCCTGGCCAGATCGATTGACAGATATATCCGCCTGCGAGAAACCAATCCAGATATGCCTCTGTTTTTCGGGGTGGGAAATGTCACTGAGCTCATGGATGGAGACGGCCCGGGGGCCAACCTGCTGCTGAGCGTTATGGCAGCGGAGGCCGGGGCCTCATTGCTCTTCACTCCCGAGTACAGCCCCAAGGCAAGCGGATCCGTCCATGATCTGGCTGTGGCCTCGAGGATGATGCTCCTGGCAAAAGATCGCCAGACCCCTCCCAAAGACCTGGGCCTAGATCTCTTGATCCTCAAGGAGAAGAGGAGAATTCCGGAGGAACTCCCACCGCAGGAGGTGGTTGAGGCCAGAAGCGACCATGAGTTCGGGGCGGACCCGGCGGGAAGCTTCAGGATCTTTCTCTCCGCAGGGAGGATCATGGCCGGAAACGGCAGGGTTACCGTAGCCGGGGAAAGGGCGCAGGATGTGCTAAACACCCTCATCGACCGGGGATTGGTGGGAAGGCTGGATCATGCCGGCTACCTGGGTCGGGAGCTGGAGCGGGCGGAGATAGCCCTTCATCTTGGGCGGAACTATATACAGGACGAGCCCCTCTGGCAGAGAAAGGTTAAATAATAATTATTTCCTGAGGGAAAGAGATGAATCAGAAGGCTTTTGCCATCTTCGTTGGCGCTCTCATGGTGCTCTCTGGGATTGCCTACTTCCTGCCCCTGGGCACCAACCAGAACCAGGTCGTCGTGTCGAAAAATACCGATTCCCAGGAGACCTTTGGAATCAAGGGAAACCTGGTGGAGTGGAGCTTCGAAGGACTGAAAGACGTCCTGGAGATGGCACCGCAGAGCACAGATATGGCATACTGGATCAACATCAATGCATCGCAGAACCTGACCGATGCAGCACGGTTCGCTCTTCCCCAGTCCATCGGCCTGATCTATGGCAACCAGCTCTATACCACCAATATCGAGAGGCTGGGGCAAGTCCGTTTCAACGACACCTGGTCGGAGTTCCACTGGATCCAGCCCTATCCCCTGGGCTACGACGGCCTGGTGATACCCTATGAGGGATACATGCTGATCCCCATGGGCACGGAATTCACCATGGTTATGGGAAGGCCCACACTATTCGGGCCGCAAGAGGGAATCGAGCCGTGCATCGATGTCATATCCGGCGGCCAGCCCGCAGAGGACTTCACCCTGGTTGACCAGAGCAGAGGGGATCTGCAGGTGGCAGCCCTCGGTCGCGGTGGGGCGAGCATGCCTTTGGCCGGCGGGTATAAGGAGTTCAACCTCAATGTCGCACGATCCGGCAACAGCACCGATGGTTTTGATCTGCTCGCCCGCTATGTCCAGCCGACGGAAGATGCCAACCGGAAGATCAAGGATATCGCTGCGAAGAGCAATCTCGATTATTCCACCAAGGGATCGGAAGGAGAATTGTCCGGACTTGTTCCCGAGGAAAATATCAGGGATGTGTTGATGGGGCTGCTTGCGCCCTAGCGCAACCTTTTTACATGTGGAACTATTGGCAGATCTAGTCTTGAGGTATGATCCGAAAGGCGCTTTTGCGATGAATGATGATGGGCACCGTTGCCCGGAAGGAGAATTAAATTATGGCAAGACCAATATATGTAAGGTTTGATGTTCCAGCCGATCTAGCTACCAAATCCCTGGAGGCCCTGGAGCTGGCTCGCGATACCGGCAGAATAAAGAAGGGAACAAACGAGGCCACCAAGGCCATCGAGAGGGGCGTCGCCCGTCTGGTTATCGTGGGAGAGGACGTTCAGCCCCCGGAGATCGTAGCCCATATTCCTGCGTTATGCGAAGAGAAGAAGACCCCTTATATCTACGTCAAGAAGCAGAGCGAGCTTGGCGCTGCCGCCGGCCTGGGTGTGAAGAGCGCAGCCGCGGCGATAGTGGAGCCGGGCAAGGGAAAAGAGCTGCTGGATGAGATCGTCCAGAAGGTTGGATCTCTGAAGTAGGTGAATTCCGATGGATGACGATAGCGGAATACCGGCAGAGGTCATCGAGGTAATAGGCGTTACCGGCATGCATGGGGAAGCGATGCAGATCAAGTGCCGAATCCTTGAGGGTAATAACAAAGGCCGGATCATCACCAGAAACAGCATGGGACCGATAAGAATCGGCGATGTCCTGATGCTGCTGGAGACAGCCAGAGAGGCAAAGAAGCTTACCAGCAGGTGAAGGATATGGAAGAGAGAAAGTGCAGCTTCTGCAATAGGACCATCGAGCCGGGCACGGGCAAGCTCTATGCCAAGAAGGATGGAACGGTATTTTATTTCTGCTCGGCCAAATGCGAGAACAACGTTGCCCTTGGCCGGGTGACCAGAAGGATAAAGTGGGCCCGCAAGGGGGCATAAGGCTGGCGGATACAGAGAGAACATTCGTCATGGTCAAGCCCGATGGCGTGCAGAGAGGCCTGGTGGGAAAGATCCTGCAGAGAATCGAGGAGAAGGGCTTCAAGATCGTGGCCATGAAACTGGCACGGATGCCCCAGGATAAGGCCAAAGAGCATTATGCGGAGCATGTGGGCAAGAAGTTCTACCAGGATCTGGTGGACTTCATAACCTCCGGGCCCTCCGTATCCCTGGTGGTCGAGGGAAAGGGTGTTATTGCCGCCATGAGGAAGATGAATGGAGCCACCAATCCGGTGGATGCGGTCCCAGGAACCATTCGCGGAGACTGGGGCATTGAGACCGGACGGAATGTGGTGCACGGTTCAGACTCCCCGGCGTCAGCATCTCGCGAGATCGCTCTTCACTTCGATCCCTCCGAGCTGGTCGAATACAAGCGAATAGATGAAGAATGGCTCTACGAGTAGCTCCTGGCAGAAGCCATCTGCCAGGCTCTCATGGGAGCCTTTAAATTCTCAAAAATTAAATTCATTTTTTAGGGCTAATTCTCTGAGAAGCGATCTTTCATGCAGCATAAATCCAAAAAAACCGGCAAGGCAAAGGGCAAGGAATCCAACCTCAGGACACCGATAGTAGTGGTTATGGGGCATGTGGACCATGGCAAGACCACACTCCTTGATAGGATCCGGGGGACGGCAGTGGCCAAGGGCGAAGCCGGCCTGATAACCCAGCACATCGGAGCGACGGAGGTCCCTCTTGATGTGGTTCAGGATTTCTGCGGATCGCATTTCGGAAAGGAGATCCAGATTCCGGGACTGCTTTTCATCGACACCCCGGGCCATCATGCTTTCACATCCATGCGCAGTCGGGGAGGCTCACTGGCTGATCTGGCGGTGCTGATCGTGGATGTCAATGAGGGCTTCCAGCCCCAGACTATTGAGTCCCTGAACATTCTCAAGCGCTTCAAGACACCATTTGTGGTGGCGGCCAATAAGATGGACCGTATCGGTGGATGGCATACCATAGCCAACGCTCCCTTCGCCAAGAGCATGAAAGCGCAGAACGAGAGGGTCTCAGAGTCTCTGGATACCAAGCTCTATGAGCTGGTAGGAGAGCTGTACAAGTACGGATTTGATGCTGACCGCTATGATCGCATCACCGATTTCACCCGCACCGTTGGTATCGTGCCCATCAGCGCCATCACCGGAGAAGGTGTACCTGATCTGCTAATGATCCTGGTTGGGCTGGCGCAGAGATTCCTGAAGGACAATTTGCAGCTCACCGCCACCGGACCGGGGCTGGGCACAATCCTGGAAGTCAAGGAGGAGAAGGGACTGGGCACCACCCTGGACGTCATCCTCTATAACGGGGAGTTTTTTGCCGGGGACACAGTGATCGTGGGCACCTCTCGCGAGCCCCTGGTCACCAAGATCAGGGCGCTGCTCAAACCCAAACCTCTGGCAGAGATCAGGAGCGAAGAGAGGTTCCTGCCGGTTAAACACGTATCTGCCGCCTCAGGGGTGAAGGTCTCCGCTCCAAAACTGGACAATGCCCTGGCCGGATCGACCATCCGGGTGGTCTCCAATCCCGATGATGTGGAGGCCTTGTCCCAGGAGCTCAAATCCGAGCTGGACGCGGTGAGGATAGACACCGAGAGCGAGGGTGTGATCCTCAAGTCGGACACCATAGGCTCTCTTGAGGCCCTGGTGGGAGAGCTCAAAGCAAGGGACATTCATATTCATTATGCCGACGTGGGCCCCATATCCAGAAGGGATGTGATAAGGGCCGCTGCCATCAACGATCCACTTCTCTCCGCCATCCTGGGATTCAACGTGGACATTCTGCCCGATGCCCTAAGCGAGATTCAGAAGACCCTTGTGCCCGTCTTTTCCAGCGACATCATCTACACCATCATCGAGAGCTATGAGCACTGGGTAGAGGATCAGAAGATAAAGATGGAGCAGGAGCGCCTGGAGGCGGTCATCCGTCCGGGAGCAGTGCGCATCCTGCCCGACTGCGTCTTCCGCCAGTCCAAACCCGCAGTGGTGGGTGTGCAGGTGATTGGCGGAATCGTCCGCACCCAGGTCAACCTGATGAGAGAGGATGGGGCCAATGTGGGAGTGATCAAGGGAATCCAGGCCCATAATGAGAACCAGGGGTCAGCGACCGCCGGCCAGGAAGTGGCCATATCCATCGACGGGCCCACTGTGGGCCGGCAGATCCATGAGGGCGATATCCTCTATGTTAATATCCCGGAAAAGCATGCTCGCATAGTGGAGCTGGAGCTGAAGCCCAAGCTGGCAGAGGATGAGAGAGAGGTGCTGGAGGACTTCCTGGAGATAAAGCGCAAGAAGGATCCCTTCTGGGGAAGGTAGGACGATTCCATTGTCCTTTCCGGCTAATGAGATCATAATTCCACTCCTGGCAATCGGCCTGGCGGAGATGGGGGACAAGACGCAGCTTTCAGTGATTTTGCTCTCCTCCCGGACACGGGATTACACCCGGCTCCTGGCTGGCGTTATGCTCGCTTTTCTGATCACCGATGGGATTGCGATTCTCCTGGGATCCTGGGTGACCGAGATCGTCCCTCTCTATCTGATGAAGCTGATATCGGGCACGATCTTCATTCTCTTTGGAGCAATTGCCCTCAGGGAAGAGAAAAAGGAGGAAGAAGAGAGCCGACTCCAATCCGGGAACGTTCTGATATCCGGATTCTCTCTGATATTTCTCTCGGAGTGGGGGGACAAGACCCAGATCGCCTCCGCCCTCTTTGCCACGGAGTACGATCCCATCCCGGTTCTCATGGGAGTTATGACCGCGTTATTCATCCTATCCGCCATGGCGATCTATCTGGGGCGGATCATCTCGGAGAGGGTGGACAGAAGGCTGGTCTCCCGGGCGGCAGGGATGGTCTTCTTGACAATAGGCTTGGCCATCATCCTATCTCTTTTCATGCCCTGAGCACTGGCCGCAGAAGCTAAATGAGATCACAGTCTATTTTATCATTGGAGGTCAATAGGCAATTGATCCTAAACTCCGCCCTTTTTA
>JAXDAR010000008.1:0-3298 GCA_034679645.1 Methanothrix sp.
CTAATGGAGGAAATGATATGAAAAAACTGGCCTGTTGCCTGCTTGCCTTCGCTTTTTGCATAATGCTGGCGGGACAGTCTGTCTCTGCCGAGGAAAAAATCACCATTAAGGACGACCTGGGACGAAATGTGACCATCAGCTCACCAGCACAGAGATTGGTCTTCACCATGGAAAATGCCCTCAAGACCTACTATGCAGTGGGAGATCCACAGCATGTGGTTGCTCTGAAGGATGACAAGTGGATGAGAAGGCTGACAGAAGATGTCTTTCCTGTGATCGATCCTGATTTCGAGAGCAAGATCGTGGTGAATATCACCGGCGACCAATTGAACCTGGAGTCCCTGGCCAATGTCAACCCCGGCCTGGTGGTTCTCTGGGCATCTTCTCCCGATGACCCCAATATTCAGGCCATCAATGAGACTCTGAAAATTCCCACCTTCGCCATATATGTCACCTCCCTTGACGATGTCTTCCGCCAGGTGGATACCATGGGCCTGATATCCGGAAATAAAGAGAGGGCAGAGAAGGTAAAAGGGATAATGGAGAGCTACAAGGAAAAGACCACCAGTGTCACCGATCGGATTGCAGAGAAGGATAGACCAAAAGTATTCTGGATGTGGACTGATGTCTACGGCACGGCTGGGGTCAAGAGCGGTATGAATGACTTGATCGATCTGGCAGGCGGAATAAATGTCATGACTCTTGCCGATAAGGACGCCCAGGAGATGGAGCATCCCGTGGTTACCCAGGAGACACTGATCAAGCTCAATCCGGATGTCATATACATGTGGTATAACGAGAACCTCGATCCTGAGGACATCATCGGCGGAGAGGAGTTCAAGGGATGGAAAGACATCAATGCGGTAAAGAACAACCGGGTCTATGAGATTGGGAATCCTTATCTCTTTGATGCCTTCTCCCCACGCATGCCTCTGGCTCTTTTGCATGTAGCCATGGATCTGCATCCGGACAAGTTTCAGGGAGTGGACATGAACCAGACCGTGGATCAATACAATGTGGATATGTGGGGCGTGCATTATCCCAGCATGGTCAAGGCCTGAGATCTAAGAGCTATGGGGCTTTTAAATAAGGAGAGCGGCAGATTGCGAAAGAGCATATCAAGGAGATCTCTTCTCCACTCTCTCTTTCTGGCCCTTCCCTTTTTTGTCTTCTTCTTTTCCCTATTCATAGGAACTTTTCCCGTTGATCCATTATCCCTTCTGGATTTGATGGCATCTCATCTTTTAGGCTATGACGCAAGCTATCCGGAGGTCTATAGCACAGTGATCTTCCAGGTCCGCCTGCCGCGCATATTGCTGGGCACGATGGTGGGAGCAAGCCTCTCCGTCTCCGGGGCCGCCTTCCAGGGGATCTTCAGAAATCCTCTGGTCAGCCCTTATATTCTCGGCCTCTCCTCCGGAGCAGCCTTTGGAGCCGCTCTCTCTCTGGCTTATCTGCCCGAAGTATCTATCCAGTTGGCCGCATTCTTCTTCAGCCTCATAGCTGTGGGCCTCACCTATTTCATGGCCACCTCGAAGGGAAGCACTCCGATCGTCTCTCTGGTTTTAGCAGGAGTAATTGTTTCTGCGGTATTTGATTCGCTCTTAGCCATAATTCAGATTGCTGTTAGCGAGAGAGCCCTGCAGAGCATAGTCTACTGGATAATGGGCAGCCTGGGCACAGCCAGCTGGTCCAAGATCAATAGCGCTTTTCCCCTCTTTGCGCTTGGCTGCGCGATAATGCTCCTGCTGCGCTGGAGGCTGAATGTCCTGGCCCTGGGTGACGAAGAGGCTCGCTCTGTAGGCCTGAATCCTGAACTGTATAAATTCATATTTATCCTGGCCGCATCTCTGGCGGCATCCTCCGCAGTGGCTGTAGCCGGAATCATCGGCCTAGTAGGACTTATAGTGCCTCATATGCTGCGGATGATCTTTGGACCGGATCACCGTACTTTGATTCCACTCTCCCTCAGCTTCGGAGCATCCTTTCTGGTCTTGGTAGATGATTTCGCCCGAGCCGGAATGGGCTTTGAGGTACCGGTGGGTGTTATCACCACCCTGGTTGGCGCTCCCTTCTTTGCCTACCTTCTCCGAATGGTTCGCTCAGGTGGTTGGGAATGAATGCGCCTGAAAAAATGGGAATAATTACAGAAGGCGTCTCCTTAAGCTACGACGGCCATCTGGTTCTTGGCAATGTAAGCCTCCGCTTAAAAACGGGTGCCGTCACAACCCTGTTAGGTCCAAACGGCTGCGGAAAGACAACACTTCTGAAGATCATCAATAGACTGCTCCGTCCCAACCATGGACTGGTCTTGGTAGATGGAAAAGACATAAGCCAGATGAGGCAAGCAGATTTGGCCAGGCTCATGGGCTATGTGCCCCAGAGCCAGAAATCATCGTTTCCCTTCATGGTTCAAGACATCGTGCTCACTGGAAGAATGCCTCATATCTCCGCTCTATCCCAACCCGGGGCAAAGGATGTGGAAAAGACATGCCAGGCTTTGAAGATGGTCGGAGCATCTCATCTGGCAGACAGGCCCTATACCCAAATCAGTGGCGGGGAGCGCCAGTTGGTGATGATTGCCAGAGCTCTGGCCCAGGAACCATCCTTTCTCTTATTGGACGAGCCTACCTCATATCTTGATTTTAAAAATCAGTTCTCAGTTCTTAAGATGATATGCCGCATAGCCGAAGAAAAAAAGGTGACCGTGGTCATGACTTTGCACGATCCCAATCATGCCCTAATGTTCTCGGACGAGGTGGTATTGCTGAGAAAGCTCATGCAAGAATACGCGGGCAAAAGTGGATCGCCAAAAAGCTGCAAAAACGTGGTGGCAGCGGGAGCGCCCGATGAAGTTATGACACCGGAGAACATCAGCGAGGCCTATGGCATAGAGGTCGAGACCTTCACGATAAGAGGAAGGAGAATTCTGTTTCCTTTGTAGGTTCTGCCCTTTGAAGTCTCTTTAATCTCATAGAATTTTGGATTTGAGCGAAATATTGAGGGCAAATAGTGCCAGGATACGATATTTATATAAGTGTGAGACTATCCACTATATCCAAGCTTTTTGGCTTTTTCCAGAGCAAAATTTGCCTCTATTCCGCGATCGGATAGTCTTAGCGCGGCAGCTTTATTAGCCCATGCCTCCATGCAACTGGGATCGATATCAATTGCTTTATCGAAGCTTTTAAGGGCTTCGACATAATCCTCGCGCCCCATCATCAGCGAAATTCCCCGGTTATTCCATGGGTCCAGGTAATCTGAATCGAGCATAATAGCCCTATCATAAGCATCTATT
>JAXDAR010000009.1:0-8515 GCA_034679645.1 Methanothrix sp.
ATATTATGGAGATAGAACATGAATAACCCATCAATCTGCATTCTCCTGTTCGCGGCCCTGCTCCTAGGCATCGCCCCAGCCCGCTCGCAGCTATATTTCACCCTCTCCGTGCCCGATGGCTGGGATATCACCGGCCTGGGCTGCAATGGCATAACCGCCGTTGACTCCTCCAATCCCGCCCGGGGGATAGTGGCTCTGAACCACCTGCACCAGGGCTTCGACATCCTGCCCTCGTATACCACACCCGAGACCTATGTGGAATATTATATGCCGCAGGACTTCAGCCTGGGCGAGACCAGTATCTCGGAGATGAAGATCATCGAATATGAGGACGATCAGCAGCTTTCAAACGCCTACGTCTCCTGGGCCGGCCCCACAAGCTCCGCCAAATCCATGCGCTGCTCGTTCCTGGTCAACGGCATCCCGGCGGAGGGCTCATTCATGGTGGCCACAAGAGAGCTATTCGGCTACGGAACCACAATCGACCTGCTCTATGGTATCTTCGCCCCGGCGGAAGAGTTCGAGGAGGAGGCGCCAATGCTCCTTAGAAGCGTCGATTCCATCCGCTTGATACGGGATTACTTCTGCGTCTGCTTTGACTGTCCTGCATACGATTGTGAATACCAATGCAGCAATGGATGCTGCAGTGAGCCATGCGATGATGATGATCGCTGCCAGAAGCTGGATTGATGCTCTCTTAAAGGAGATAAGGAATTGGTTTCAGGAAGAATGATGAAGCAATCTTCATATACTAATTAACACTGTATCAATGCAGGTGATCTATACGATCAATAAAATGTCCCTAGCCATAATCCTGGCAGCACTGAGTCTGATGCTGCTGGGCTGCGCTTATGCGTCCGAAGAGGCCGCTTCGACCGAGAGCATCCAGGTCCCAAGCGAGCCCCTGAACACCACCGGGGCGGTGGGCCTCTCCGCCCTGGAAGAAATGCTGCTTTATGAGAACGCCCAATATGGATTCGAAATATCTTACCCGGCAGATTGGACCGCCCAGGAGGCCGACCCGAACGATGAGGGAATAATCGTAGGTTTTCTGGCCCCGGAGGAGGACATGGATAATCCGACGGTATTTCTGTTGCTCCAGAACGAAGAGCTGCCCGCGGGGCAGGATGTGACCCTGGAGCAGTACAGCCAGGCAGCACTGAGTGTTTTCCATGAAGCCATGCCCGATCTGGAGATCCTGAACGAGAGCGACATCACCATCGGCATGATGCCGGGCTACGCCATTGTTTATGAGCTGGAAAGCGATGATATAAAATACCGGATCCTGGAGGCCTGGACAGTGGTGGGAGAGGATGCCTATGTGTTCACCTATAATGCTCCGGTTGAGCTCTATGATCAGTTCGCAGCAGATGCCGCCGATATCATCGATTCCTTCAATGTTGGAACAGCAGCCGAGACAAAAGAGAGCTCCGATCTCATGCAGGAACCGGTGGCAACTGGAATCTCTGATGAGCTGAATCAGACTGAGATGGAGATGGCGGTAGAGGAGGAAGACACCGGCGTTACCTATTGAGATGAGGGGCGAAGAGGATTATTCATCAATGCGGAGAAAGGGAATTCCCGATCCGGGAATTCGTTCTTGATAATTCGTTCATTGGGCGATAATCCTTTTTTCCCCAGAAAGATAAGAGAGGGGCATTTCGCCCCTCAAATCCTAAACGTTCGGCAGCCAGTCCACATTTATCGCTGCCAATGGATAGCCGGATAGTACCTCTGCCCGGCTGCCGGTCAGATAGCTGCTGTCCACTGTTCGCTCCAGTGTAACCGACTTGACTGCTCTTCCTCTGCCCAAGGCCTTTGCGGTCAGATACATCCTCTGTCCATCAAGGCCCGTCAGATCCTGATAAGCCCAGGTTCTGTCCGTCACCACCACATCCACCACCTCTGGATCATGGCAGATGCTGCATCCCAGATCAGTTCCTGCGGATGAATTAAACCATGCGTATCCATCAACGATCCTGGTGCGGGTTTCCGCCTGGACGCCACCGGTTTTGCCGGACCATTCATACAGATCGATCCGCTTTCCAGCTATATCTCCAAAGTGATAGGCTACTGCCAGATTGGAGCTGCCATCACAGGAACGGTAACCATCAGAGGAACTTGCGTTCCAGATGGCGGCCTCCGCCCCCCCAAAGTAAGGCAGTGATTTATCTTCCACCCCAGGGACGCCACTGGCTCTAAATCCTGTTATGGCAACATCTCCATCCCTCTGTCTGACTGCTTCTTCGAAGAGCACATTCTTTCCCTCAAGATCCAGGGCCCCGTGAGATACCCGGGTGGTATCCAGCCATTGCTCACCCTGGAATTCTGCACCATCTCTGATTCTGCTCTCTTTCTTTTGCTCATTCCCGACTGAGGCATTTCCACCATATCCCACCAACTGCCCGCTCAGGATGCCCGTCCTGGCGCGGGCCATCTCCCCATCCGGTCGAGCGGCAACCTCAGTCACATCAATGCTCCTCCCGGAGAGGTTTCCGTAGTGATCGACGGCTGCTGTATCCCAGCGGCGGCTCCAGTTGCCCCTCTCATCGCCATAATCGTAATCGTAGCCTTCTTCTCCGATCCCGGACGAAGCGGCTCCATAATATGAATCAATCCTACCGTCGGCAACGCTCATGCCGGCAAAGGCCATATCGCCATCAGGATGCCGGGATAGTTCATCTATGGTGATATGATCTCCGGCAGCGTTGTCGAATGACTGACCTGCAACAGCGGCAGTAATGCTTCCACCGGATCCTGCATAAGCATAATTTGAATAGCCCAGGAGGCTGGCCCCTCTGTTCCTGTCGCTGATGGTCACCCTGGATTCTGCTTCGTCTCCCCGGCTGCTCTCCGCCCGGCCGTAGGCCTTGATGCTTTTTGCATTTATTGTATCAATCGCCTCCTGTGCCGAGGCATAGTCTGAGCCTTTATCCAGCAGGTAGCTGTAGTGGATCCAATTGGCATTTTTAATATCCACGCCCACCTCCGCCCGATCACCGGAATCAGATGCTATCCAGTGTCTGTCCTTCAGACTCCCTCTGGACATGGTCACCTCATTGGAGAGAGCATCCTGGGAGAGGACTGTCCGCCCGGAGAGTGCCTCGTTTTTGTCTGCGCTTATCTCCTGGCTGAACCCATCGGTATCACTGGAAACCGATATGGAAATGCCCGCGGCAGTTCCCATCAAGATGAACGCCGCCACCAGCATCACTGATGTTACTTTCAGTTTAGTCGTCATGAATGCACCTTCGAATATCTTTATCTAAATAAATTCCGTCTGAAATCATATCCCGCGGTATTATGGCAATCTGCGCAAAGAATATCTCCAGGAACTTGCATGGAAAGGGACAGATGTCCTGGCAGTCTCTAGCATTGGCGGCCGTTCTGTTGTCAGCAGCAATCTCCCTGGCCGGCGGCCAGCAGTCCCTCCCCGCCCAGCAAATCTTGTCCCAGATAGCCGCCGGCCAGCCGGTCCACTATGACGGCATGGCCATCACTGGCGATCTTGATCTATCCGCCCTGCCCGGACTGCAGGTCCCGGCAACAATTGTCCTGGTCAACTGCACAATTCCCGATGCCTCCTTTGCAGGTGTCACCTTCGCCCAGGATGCCCTCTTCTGGGGCAGCTCTTTTGGCAATGCCAGCTTCAAGAAGGCCTCATTCCTGGGCCGGGCGGACTTTTCCAATGCCTCTTTCCACCAGGCCAGCTTCACAGGCTGCACCTTTTCCCAGTCAGCTCTCTTTGACGGAGCCCTCTTTGAGAACAGTGTGAGCTTTATTGATTCCTCCTTCGGCCTGGATGCCTTCTTCAATAATGCTCGCTTCTTGGGGGGGGCAGACTTCAACTACTCGGATTTCGATTCCTACTCCTACTTTGCGGAAGCAGAGTTCTCCGGGGACGCTTTCTTCTCCGATGTCGACCTCTCTGCGGCCTCGGACTTCTCTCTTGCCACCTTTTCCGGCCAGGCGAACTTCATCCGCTCCCGCCTGAACGAGCCCTACTTCGGCGATGCCCACTTCGGCGGCCCGGCTCAGTTCGGCCTGGCACGTTTTTCCGGCCTCTCCTCTTTTGGGGGAGCGGTATTTGCCGATGAGGCGGGATTCGGCCTGGCAAGGTTCTCCGATGCCGCCTACTTCTCCGGCACTCGCTTTCAGGACCTGGCCCTCTTCGGTCTCGCCAGGTTTGAGGATATAGTCACCTTCCAGGAGGCCCGTTTCCAGGGCGACCTAAACTTCAAAGCGGCGACCATCACCTCCCTGCTCTTCGAGAAGGCCGAACTTCCAGAGGGCTCCAGGATCATCCTCAACGACACAGAGATCAATCTCTTCCGGGCCCACTGGGAGGAGATTAAAGATCATCTGGCCTGGCAGCCCGGAGCCTATCTGGCCTTGGTGGAGAACTACCGCCGCCTGGGCTGGTCAAAGGACGAGGACGACTGCTACTACCAGTATCGAAGGCTGGATCAGGCCGGCAAGAGCTGGGGCTGGTCAAAGATCATAGATATCCTGGCCTGGCTCTCCTGCGGCTACGGGGTGAGGCCGGCATATGCCATGGTATGGTCTTTGCTTACAATCATCCTCTTCGCCCTGGTCTACTGGATGGGAGACGGCATCCGCCGCTCGTCCAAACCCCTGAACTGGCCAGCTGACGAGGATAGCGTTCCTGAGAGGGCGACACTGCGAAATGCGCTCTTCTTCAGCACCATGATCTTTCTCTCCCAGGGCCCCATCGACTTTCTGCCTGTGGGCAGGCACAAGTACTATGTAATCTTAGAGGGGATATTCGGCTGGCTGCTCCTGGCGCTGTTCCTGGTGACACTGGGGAGGGTGATGATAAGATAGCTTAAGGATGGTATGCTACAGGATAAGATGAGGTGGAATCTAAGGTGGATTCGTCCTTATTCGTGAAAGAGAGCTTTTTCTTGAAAGAGAGCTGGAGAAGATGCTCTACGGCCGGCCTGATCAAGAGGCATTATCCTTTAGTAGCCTGAGTCATTTCCCCACGGTCTTAGATTTGAATTCTGACAGCCTGCAGGGAAGAAGAATATTTAAACCAAGTAAGCCAAATAGGTCCCTGGGCAAAATTATGAGCACATCCAAGACCATCGAATGCATCTTCGAGCGAGGCGTCCTAAAGCCGCTTCATGAGGTAGATTTTAAAGAGGGCGAGAGGCTAAAGCTCACGATAAAGAGATTTGATATCTCCGATTTTCTGGGGGCATTTGGCGAAGGCTCTATAGAAGAGTTAGAGGAGTTTGAAGAAGAGGCCCAGATGTGATCTTTCTAGATACGAATGTGCTATACAGCGTTTTAGTTCATACGAAATTCAGCAAATCCGCCCAAGAGATCATCTTGATGCCATCCGATCTGGCGACATCATCAACGGTTTTGAGCGAACTGGTCTATGTCTCCCTTCGCAAGCTCTGCAAAGAACGATATGGGACCAAGAACTACTCCGAATTTCGCCGGGCCATCGTTCAAAGAGGCTATGGTCCTTTTAAAGAGGATTTGGATCTCTTGTTCAGGCTTATCAAAGAGAGGGATGTCTCAATTCTTCCGATTAATGATGATCTGGATGAATGGAAAAGCGCCATGATCGGATACAACTTGCTGCCCAATGATGCATTAATCGCTTCCACCTGTCTTAAGCACGAGATCTCCAAGATTGCCACTTTTGATAGTGATTTCTTAAGAGTGGATTGGCTGAAGGTTATCGGCCAAAATCAATGACAACTGCGCTTTTCCTGCTTTAAAGATAGCCGCGACCCGAGCGTTTTACCCGAATGCAAGGGCCTCGCTCCTGGGCATATCCACGGTCTCGATCTTCTGCATGGGCATGGCGGAGCCTGCAACGTCCATCCGGCGTCGGAGGCCGTGCTCATCATAACCAATCCTGCTCGATCCCTTATGCAAGATGTTATATTGCTTGAAAGCCCTATGATATAGCAAAGAATCCAGATATTCAGATATCTTCTATGCAGTAAGCCGGGCATCATCCAGTTGCTGATGAATTCAGCCCAATCTTGCCTGAAGTAAATGAACATGAACAGTATGAGTGGAGAGTTAGACATGAGAAAGCTCATTGTATTATCGTTTATGACAATGGACGGTGTGGTGCAGGCTCCGGGAGGGCCGGAGGAGGACCCATCGGGAGGTTTCCGGTACGGTGGTTGGACTGTCTTTTACTGGGATGATATACTTGGCGCAGTCATTGATGAACAGATGGCAAGGCCATTTGATCTGCTGCTGGGGAGGAAGACATATGAGATTTTCGCCTCATACTGGCCTTATGTCAAGGGAGCTGATCCGACCGCAGAAAGGCTCAACAGCGCCAGGAAATATGTCGCTTCCAGGACGCTGGAAAAGCTGGACTGGAATAATTCCCTGCTCATCAGGGGCGATGTGGTCGAAGAGGTCAGAAAGCTGAAGCAGGAGGATGGGCCCCCACTGCATATCCTCGGCAGCAGCAATCTTATCCAGACTCTCCTGAAGCACGACCTGATCGATGAGTTCCAGTTGGAGATATTTCCCCTCACCCTTGGCAGGGGCAAGCGCCTCTTTGGCGAAGGCACCATTCAGGCAGCCTTCCGACTAGTCGATAGCAAAACTTCCAGCAAAGGGGTGATAGTGGCCACATACGAGCGCGCGGGAGATGTCAGGACCGGATCGTTCGACCAGGAGGTGCCGGCTCAAGAAGAGCTTGCCCGGAGCACGAAGGGCTGAAGTGGAGAGATAAAGATGGAGAAAATCACCCCTCATCTATGGTTTGACCAGGTGGCAAAGGAAGCGGCCCGGTTTTACACCTCTCTATTCAAGAGCTCGAGGATAAATAGCATTGTAACCCTGCACAACACCCCTTCCGGGGATACTGATGTTGTGGAAATCGAACTATTCGGGCAGGAGTTCACTCTGATCAGCGCGGGCCCGCTCTTCAAATTCAATTCATCGGTATCCTTCCTGGTCGCCTGTGAGTCGAAAGATGAGGTCGACTTTTATTGGCAGAAGCTCTTGGAAGGAGGCAGGGCTCTGATGGAACTGGGCAATTATCCATTCAGCGAGAGATATGGGTGGATAGAGGATAGGTACGGCCTATCCTGGCAGGTGATGTTCCGGCGGGGACAGGAGATCAGACAGAGGATAACCCCGACCCTCATGTTTGTAGGCAAGCAATGGGGGAGGGCGGAAGAGGCAATCAACTTTTACGCCCGGGTGTTTCATAATGCAACGGTGGGGGACATCGACCGCTATGGTAGGGGGGAAGAGCCGGACAGGGAGGGAACCGTAAGGCACGCCTCTTTTGTGCTTGAGGGCCAGGAGTTCGCCGCCATGGACAGCGCCCTGGCTCATGACTTCGCCTTCAATGAGGCCATCTCCTTTCATAGTGCACTGCAGGACGCAGGAGGAGATCGACTACTATTGGGGAAAGCTCTCTGCAGACCCGGAGGCGGAGCAGTGTGGCTGGCTGAAGGATAAATTCGGTCTCTCATGGCAGATTGTGCCCACGATAATGGAGGAGATGCTCAGGGACAAAGACGAAAAGAGAGTGGCACGGGTGACCGAGGCCTTTCTGAAAATGAAGAAGCTCGATATTGCGGAGTTGAAGAGTGCGTATGAAGGAGGAGGGGGAAATAGATCTCCGAGCGGGATCAAATAACTGATGTCCTTTTGGGTGAAGTCCTCCATAAGGGAAACTATGGTTCCTCCCTGGGCTACCTTATTGCAGATCTCCCATCCAACAGAAGAGTCTGAGCAAGGGCCTCTGATATGATATTTGAGGATTTCTCAGCTTGTGTAGTCCCGAAACTTTTGACTTTATATACCCATCACTGGCGCATGGGAAAGAAGAACAAAACCGTAAAGCTGACTCCTCGAAAAATCAGATACATAATCCGCTATAAAACCAATAACCACAGCACCAAGTCAATCGCTAAAGATCTGAAAATTAGCGAATCAACGGTCAAGCGAGTCTGGATGCATTGGATCAAAACCAAGACGCCGCTAGACATAAAGAAATTTGGACGAAAGAAAAAGGAACTAGATGAGGCCTCGGTGGATCTAATTCTCAAAGTCCACAAAGAGCAAAATCTTGGCGCAAGGCGTCTGGAGCCGATCATAGAGTTCACCCACGGAATACATATACCGCATAATACCATCCATAAAGTGTTAATGGCTCATGGTCTGGCAAAGAGAAATCCCAACAAATCAAAGCGCAGAAAGCCATGGATTAGGTGGGAGAGAAAGCACAGCCTAAGCCTGGTGCATCTCGATTGGCATATCAGCAAGTTCAATGGCAAAGAGGTTTGTGTGGTCCTTGATGACAGCTCTCGGCGCATTCTTTCCGGTGGCGAATTCGATGCGGAGACAGCAGAAAACAGCATCAAACTTCTCCAGGAGGCTTTGGATAGATTTGGCTGGCTGACATCCATTCGCGAGGTTATGACCGATCATGGGACGCAGTTCCACGCTAATAAACGGAACAAAAATGATTATGCTGATAGCAAATTTGAGAATT
>JAXDAR010000010.1:0-2670 GCA_034679645.1 Methanothrix sp.
CATATTGAGAGAGGCCACGCTTCAATAATTCGGACGCCAGCGCCGCTCTTATTCCGGGGAGGACATTCCATACGATATCTTCGCAGGGGGACTTAATCTTTAACCATCACACTGAAATCAACAGCAAATAAACCTAATCACAATTGTTAATGCATCTGCAGACATATAAGCATTGACCTCAGGTGTCATCGATAACGATTTAAAATGGCAAATATCTTTATATATAATAACAATCGTTATTAGCATCACAATTGTGAACTGAGATCTAAAATCAGGTCCGTGCACACTCAGGAAATGAAGAGATTGCACCAATCCGACTCTGATCCACAAGATGGGACAGTATTCGCTAAAATGCCAAGGTGGCGGAGAGGCTACGCAAATGCCTGCAGAGCATTACCACTCCGGTTCGAATCCGGACCTTGGCTGTGGAGGCTCTGGAGAGTGACGGATATCAAGAAGAGTTTACAGATAGAAAAGACATATGAGGCTTTATTCGCCCTGGAGGATCTTAGAGAGATCTTCAGGCAATCCCTTCCCACCGGTTTAGATGATCTGCAACAAGAAGAGTTCTCAGACACCATTGCGAAGATAAAGAGCATCATCGCCGACCTGGAGAAGTGCGAAGGCAGCAGGCCCGGCTGCCTCAGAGTCGGAAATCTCGAGCCAAGGACAAGAGAAGAGGAGTTCATAAACATCCATCCTATCCAGGCAGCGGGCAGGCTGACTCCTGAGGCCAGAAAAGCGATCATATCCTATGGGGACGGTTACTCCACCTGCGATCACTGCCGAAAGCCCTTCCGGCAGGATAAAATCACCAGACCGCCTATAGAGGAGTTCCACCGGGATCTGGAGGAGTTCCTCCATATGGACCAAGCCCGCGTAGTTCCCGGTGCTCGCCGGGGCTTTCAGGCTGTGACCCAGTCCTTGCTGGAAAAAGGCGACAGCGTTATTGTCTCGTCTTTAGCCCATTAAACCGAGTTTCTGGCGGTAGAGGTGGCGGGAGGAGTGGTGAGAGAGGTTCCTCTAAACGAGGAGAATGTCGTCACCGGAGAGGCCACCGCTCAGAAGATCGAGGAGGTGAAAGGCGAGAGCGGAAAGCTGCCAAAGCTGATCATGATCGATCACTTCGACTACCAGTTCGCTAATGAGCATGATGTCTATGGCATTGGAAAGGTGGCCAAAGATTATGGGATTCCTTTCCTCTACAACGGGGCATACACAGTGGGGGTGATGCCGGTCGATGGCCGCAAGATCGGAGCGGATTTTGTTGTCGGCTCGGGCCACAAGAGCATGGCTTCAGCCGCTCCCTCCGGTGTTCTGGCCACCACTGAGGAATGGGGGGACAAGCTTTTCCGGACCACTCAAATGGTGGGCGACTTAACCGGGAGGAAGTTCGGAATAAAAGAGGTGGAGAACATGGGCTGCACCCTGATGGGAGCCACCCTTCTTTCCATGATCGCCTCCTTCCCCCGAGTAAAAGAGAGAACCTCCGCCTGGGATGAAGAGGTCCGAAAGTCCAACTACTTCCTGGAGCAGTTCTTGCGCATCCAGGGATCAAAGGTTTTGAGCCAGTGGCCTCGCAAGCACACCCTTAGCAAGGTGGATACCACGGGAAGCTTTGACCTTATTGCCAGGAGGCACAAGAGAAGAGGCTTCTTCTTCAGCGACGAGCTGAAGAGCCGGGGCCTTATTGGTGAGTTTGCCGGGGCCACTCGCACCTGGAAATTGAACACCTTCGGGCAGAGCTGGGACCAGATAAAATACGCCTCTGAGTCATTCCTGGATATTGCAGAGAAGCACGGATTGAGCATCAATTGATCTTTTTGGATCGATTGTGTTCATGGAATATATCTAAAGCGCTAATTAAGATAAGCAAGGGCAAAAATCACCGAGGGCCAAATGAGCCATAGAAAATTAGGAATAGGCACTCTGGCGGTCCATGCCGGCCAGGAGAGCCCGGATGCCGCTACCGGTGCAAGGGCGGTTCCCATCTACCAGACCTCCTCCTATGTATTTGAGGACACAGATCATGCTGCCGATCTCTTTGCACTGAGAGAGCCCGGCAATATCTACACCCGGATCATGAACCCCACCAATGATGCCTTCGAGAGGCGAATAGCGGCCCTGGAAGGAGGCAGCGCTGCTGTGGCCGTCTCCTCCGGCATGTCTGCCATTTCCCTGGCCCTTCTGGGCATTACCGGAGTGGGAGATGAGATCGTATCTGCAACAAACCTCTATGGAGGAACCTATGAGCTATTCCACTACACCTTCCCCAATCTGGGGCGAAAGGTCAAATTCGTTGACTCCACCTGTCCGGAGGAGTTCCGGAAAGCCATAACTTCCCAAACCAGAGCGGTCTATGCCGAGAGCATAGGCAATTCCAATCTGGATGTGCTCGACTTCGAAGCCGCAGCAGCAATCGCCCATGAGGCTAGCCTCCCGCTGGTCGTGGACAATACCGTTTCTGTGGGCCTGATCAGGCCGGCAGAATTCGGCGCAGATATAGTGGTGGCTTCAGCCACGAAATTCATCAATGGACATGGAAACTCCATTGGCGGCGTCATCGTTGATTCCGGCAGCTTCGATTGGTCTAATGGGAAATTTCCCCAGTTCACAGAGCCGGATCCCAGCTACCATGGATTAAAGTACTGGGAGAGGTTTGGAGATATT
>JAXDAR010000011.1:0-21150 GCA_034679645.1 Methanothrix sp.
CTCTGATCTGGTTGCCCATTGCGAGAAGATGAACCGGTTTGCCATCTGCCAGGCGGCACAGTCGGCCGGACCGATAGGCAATCTCTATCATCCCATGGACTCCAAGCATGCGGCATTCTACTATCCCTGGATAGCGATTATCGATCCGGTGACGAATCTGAAAAAGCTGATACCTCCTGGAGGCCACATGGCCGGCGTTTATGCCAGGTCCGACAGCGAACGGGGTGTTCACAAGGCTCCGGCAAACGAGGTCTTGCGGGGAGCGGTTGACCTGCAGATAAACCTCACCAAAGGGGAGCAGGACGTCCTCAATCCCAGAGGAGTCAACTGCATTCGCAGCTTTGTGGGGAGGGGGATAAGGGTCTGGGGAGCGAGGACAGCATCTTCCGATCCCTCCTGGAAGTATTTGAATGTGCGCAGGCTGTTCAATTACATAGAGAAATCCATAGACAGAGGGACGCAGTGGGTGGTCTTCGAGCCCAGCGATGAGAAGCTCTGGGCTAGGGTGAGGCAGACCATCAACCAGTTCCTGGCAGGAGTATGGAGGGACGGAGCCCTGATGGGCACCACTCAGGATGAAGCCTTCTTTGTGAAATGCGACCGGACAACCATGACCCAGGACGATATCGACAACGGTAGGCTGATAATCCTCATTGGCATTGCCCCGGTCAAACCGGCTGAGTTTGTGATATTCAGGATTGCCCAGGTGGCGAAGGGCTCAGAGATATCGGAATAAAGGTGAGTGATTATGCCCAGAAAGGATCCTTATAGGAACTTCAGGTTCCTGGTTGAGATTGACGGCATCGTTCAGGCGGGCTTCAGCGAGGCCTCGATTCCAGATACAACAAATGATATCACCGAGTACAGAGAGGGAAATGAGCCTCCCACTGCCAGAAAGCTTCCGGGCCTCAACAAATATGGAAATGTCACCCTGAAGTGGGGAATCACCGACTCCCTGGAGCTTTACGAAAAATGGCGTCTGCCGGTTGAGATGGGATTGGTCGCGGCGGCGAGAAAGAACATCGCCATAATCGTCCTCAGCGAGGATGGCAGTCCCGGTGCCAGGTGGGAGTTCACCAATGCCTGGCCGAGCAAATACAAAGCCCCCGACCTCACTGCCAAAGGAAATGATGTGGCCATCGAGACCATGGAGATCACCCATGAGGGAATGAGGAGGGTAAAGCCGTAAGCTGAGGAGGTGAAAGATGTTTCAGACCGAATACGAGTTTACTCTGCCCAAAGGGTACGTGGATGATGACGGAAACCTTCACAGAGACGGTATCATGCGCCTGGCCACGGCCGGAGATGAGATCCTGCCCCTGAAAGACCCCCGAGTCCAGGCCAACCCCGCTTACCTGACCATAATCATCCTCTCCCGGGTGATAACCAGGCTGGGAAGCCTGTCCTCCATCAATCCCCGGATAATTGAGAGCATGTTTGCCTCGGACACCAGCTATCTTCAGGATTTCTACAGCAGGATCAATGGAGACGGCTCCATAAAGCTCAGGGCGGTATGCCCAAAGTGCGAGCATGTCTTTGAGGTGGAAATGCAGCCGGGGGAATGATAGGCTACCCCCTCAGTCGGATCTATGAGGAGGTAGCCTTCATCGCCTACCACTTCAAATGGAGCTATGAGGAGCTGATGGAGATGGACCACTCTGAGAGAAGAAAGTGGTGCATGGAGATCTCCAGAATGAACCGGTCCATAAACCATGAGAGTGGCCGGGAGTGAGATGCCCACAGGGCTCTCATCCTGTTCCTTGAGCCTTTAAGAGGAGCATAAAATGGCTATTGCAGAACGAAAAGATCCTTATCAGAGCTTTAATTTTCTGGTTGAGATGCAGGGCCTGATCGTGGGAGGTTTCTCCGAGGTCTCGGGGATTCAGGTGGAGACCGAGTACGAGGAGATAAAAGAGGGCGGGGTAAATGACCACATTCACAAGCTCCCCAGGGCGACCAAGTATCCAAATGTTGTATTCAAGCGCGGGATAACCGATTCTGATACCCTCTGGAACTGGCATCAGGATGTCATCAAGGGCAAGATAGAGAGAAGGACGGTCTTTGTGATCTTGAAAGATGGCAGTGGAATTGAGAAGTGGATATGGAGCTTTGTCGATGCCTATCCGATTAAGTGGATTGGACCGGATCTCAAGGCGGATAGCAGCGCAGTGGCAGTAGAGTCTCTGGAGCTGGCTCACAATGGATTCAAGAAGATTTAATGGTAGAGCTGTGGTCCCTCGAAATGCAGGAAAAAACAGCATCCCAGCAGCGATCAGGGCCAGGTACCGCCTTCCAGGAATTCGGGCAGCAAAAGGGGCAGGAACGGTTATCCGAAGGGGAATAATCCGCAGCGAATCCTCCTTCGGGCTCCTGTATGCCGCCATGCCTGCCAAGAGGTTCCATCGATACGGGAGATATATCAGTAATCTACATATATCGCATAGTATCGCTTTTCTCTGGCCCTCTAGCCAGTATTCTTCGATCCGTGGCTATCCCTCAATCCAAAATCATTCGTCCATCGGAGATCATTCATCAATTCGAGTTCATTCGTCTATCCGATGTCATTCATCAATCGGAGATCATTTGTCGATCCGAAATCATTCGTCAATCCGCAGTCGTTCACCGCTCGAAGAAAACATGAGCATCCGTCCATCAAAGATACATGGTCTATTGCCGATCTCTTCTCCTTCCTCTGACCCTTTCCGGGATGAATTCGCTCCCGGGAGCCGCTTGCTGCCTTCGACTGGATCGCTGTCAAAACCTGAATGGCAAAGGGGCAATGCTTCCGGATCAAAGCAGACTGATATCCGTCCTTATCGCCTCCCGTCTATCCCTAGATCGCCCGCCGAACCCGTCGCCGAAAATGGGACAGAATTCATGCCGACCGCAATCAGTAGGGCTGGAATATTGCCTTTTCGGGGAGGAGAATACCTGGATAGCGAAGGGCATGATGAGATCAGAGAACTGGCAGGACGGCGGATTCAGTTCGATAAGGAGCATCCTCCAATGAGACCGGAAGCAGAGAAGGCTCGAGGATATTGGCCAGATGGAGAGGCCGTTCACTGGCCGGGAGACGAACCATTAATTCCAGAGATCGAGAGGACTTCATCAGGCCATCCTGGCAGGATAGCGCAGGAGGATTGGAGACTTCGCCCAGGCTTGGCCAGCAGTCCGTTTCCGCTGCTATCACCTCCGTCAAGAGCGATTGCCAGAATCAGCCCTGAGAATATGATCTCATTGAAGGATATGCAACGCCTTATAATTGGATCAGAATCCTCCCTGGAGCCGGGGCTGGCTATTCTGCCATCTTCGAATGATCTCCAATCCGTCATTTCAGACCAGAAGGCAGCAGCATCGCCGCTCAAGCTGGAGTTCTCCCGCCCTGCTTACAGAATGGCATCAATCAAGGACCCGGAACCGGAGGAGGAGCGGATATCGATCACAAGCTCCCACCACATTTCCCCGGCAAGCGGCAGCGCGCCCTTCGCACCCTCCGCTCAGGAGCTGAACCGGATCTCTGAGCAAGTATGCTCGATAATTGAACGCAAACTGCAGATTGAGAGAGAGAGGAGAGGAATATATGGCTAGCCCTGCAGGCTCGTCCGAGCTTAAAAAAGCGATAATCCACGTGCTGGATGCCAGCGGCAACAAGAAGAGCGAGGTTGCTGTCAGGTTCTATCCCTCTGAGTACACCCTGGAGAAGAGCAATGAATTCGCCAGCATAAACATCCCCGGCCTGGAATCCCCCCTGTTGCAGTTCACCCGCGGAGGTCTGGGGACCCTGAGCATGGACCTTTTCTTCGATTCTTACGAGGAGGACAGGGATGTACGGGAATACACCGATAAGGTGACCGATCTTCTCAAGATAGATCCAGAGCTGCATGCTCCTCCTGTTTTGAGGTTCATCTGGGGCAACCTGAACTTCACCTGCGTTCTGACCAAGGCCAGCAAGAAGTTCACCATGTTCCGCCAGGACGGCATACCGGTCAGAGCCACTCTCAATGTCTCATTCAGCCAGTTCATAACCGAGGCCGATCTCAAGGCCATCCCCCTCCACTCTCCTGACAAGACCCGGACTTACATCATAAAGCAGGGTGATAGCCTCTGGAGAATAGCGGCAAAGATGTACGGCGACGCGGCATTCTGGCGACCCATTGCAGACGAGAACCATATCGATAATCCCAGGATCCTGGAGGCGGGAAGGACCATCGCTATTCCCTCTCTGGAGAAATAAAAGAGCGGCGGAAAGCAAAATCAAGAAAAGGATGGCAGGATGAGCTTGAACCTGGAGCGATATGCTCCCACCTTCACATTGCTGATCGGGGGAAAGCCCCAGGCAGATCTTCGCAAGTCGATCATAAGCATCGAGGTGGATGAGAGCATAGAGGCGGCAAGCACCTTTACATTCAACATAAATGAGGGATTTGACAAAAAAACCCAGAGGTTCACCTGGCTGGACAGCAAGCTCCTCGATCCCGAGAGCGGTGAGGACGTGGAGATCCGCCTGGGGTATGCCGGCAAGGCAGGCGAATCCAGCCAGCCGCTCTTCACCGGCAGGATCACCGCCCTGAATCCCAGCTTTCCCTCCAGCGGCACACCCTCTTTAAGCGTCCAGGGTCTTGATCACACCTTTCTGCTGCAAAAGTCAATTCCCGGGGTAAAGAAGACATTCCTCGATAAGAGCTATTCGGATGTGGTAGGAGAGATCGCTAAAAACAGTAACCTGGGTGGGGCAAAGATCGAACAGATCACCATCAAGCCCTGCGAGACCATAGTGCAGAACGCTGATGAGAGCGATTACGACTTCATCAAGAGGCTGGCGGAGAGGATCGGCTATGAGTTCTTCGTTCGCAATAAGGAAATCTACTTTCGAAAGCCCATGGATGGTTCTGAGGAGGTGCTCAAATTGAGCTGGGGCAGAGAGATAACAAGCTTCAGCCCGAGAATGAGCACCGCAAAGGTGGTGAGCAAGTTCACCGTCCGCGGCCATAACCAACGAGATCCCTCCAAGCCGATAGTGGGGGTGGCGACTCTCTCCGACCTGGGATTCAAGGAACCGGGAGCCAGGAGCGGAGCGGAGGGCGGGGGCTCAGAGCAGAGCGAGGCGACAAAAAGCGATATTCCCGTTTGCAGCGAGGAGGATGCAAAGAACCTGGCCAGGGCATTTCTGATGAAAGCGAACAACAGTCTGATCGAGGGAAGCTGCGATTGCATTGGAATTCCCGAGTTGAGAGCGGGCACAAACGTAAAAATCGAGGGCGTCGGCAAGAGGTTCAGTGGAAGATATTATATTAAAAACGTCAAACACACTATCGGCGATGGCGGATACACGATTTCCATGAACGTCAGGAGGGGTGGATCTGGGATTGTTTGACCTGATGGAGAAGGGCTCTGGAGGTGGGGAGAGCAGAATTGAGGGCATTGCTCTGGGAATTGTCACCAACAACCAGGACGATCAACAGCAAGGAAGGGTGAAGATAAAATTTCCCTGGCTGGGTGAGGGAGACGAGAGCTATTGGGCCCGGGTCTCCACCATCATGGCGGGAAATGAGATGGGAGCCTTCTTTTTGCCCGAGGTGGGAGATGAGGTGATTGTGGCCTTCGATCACGGAGATATAAACCATCCTTATGTTCTGGGATCATTATGGAACGGCCGGAATGTGCCTCCCGTAAAGAACGATGACGGCAAAAATAACATCCGCATGATCAAGTCCAGAAGCGGTCACCAGGTAACATTCAGTGATGAGGAAGGAAAAGAAAAGGTCGAGGTCAAAACAAAGTCCGGACATACGATTCTGCTGGACGACTCATCGGGAAAGGAGAGCATAACAATTATGGATAAGAGCGGGAATAACTCCATAGTGATAGATTCTGCGCAAAATTCCATCAATATCGAGAGCAGCCTTAAGCTCAGCCTTAAGGCCAAGGAAATAGAGATTGTATCGGACGGCGGATTGAGTATAAAAGCCAGTGCCGTTCTATCCATTCAGGGTGCCATTGTAAAGATTAATTGATTGATTAATCCGAATAAGGTTTCTGCGATCGATAAGGGAGCTACTAATGCCACCAGCTGCAAGGGTCGGCGATCCGACAGGCCACGGCACACCGCTTGGTCCAGGACCGGGCAGTGCCAACGTCCTGATAGGAGGAATGCCTGCCTGGAGAGCGGGGACGGATAATCACGTCTGCCCCCTGTCCACCGGTCCCGCTCCACACGTTGGAGGCATGGTTATGCCGGGCAGCGCTACTGTTATGATAAACGGACTGCCTGCCGCCCGCCAGGGAGATATGATTATCGAAAGCGGCCCGCCCAATTCGATTTCTGCGGGCGCTCCTACAGTTCTGATCGGTTGAGGTGCTGATTTATGGCAGAGGATTTCCTGGGAAAAGGCTGGAAGTTTCCCATAAACGTGAGCTTGAAGGGAGGATTTGAGCTGTCCAGTTATGAGGATGGGGTGAAGGAAGCCATCTGGATAATACTTGGAACCTCAAAAGGGGAGAGGACTATGGATCCGGACTTCGGCTGCGGCATGTATGACCTGGTCTTCACCGTGGTCAACACCGAAAGCATGGGCCTGATAAAAGAGAGCGTGCGGGAGGCCCTGACCCTCTGGGAGCCGAGAATAGACATAATGAACATCGATGTCAACCAGGATGATCAGGATCGGGGAAAGGTCGTCATCAGCTTGGATTACCAGATCAGAGCCACAAACAACGAATTCAACCTGGTATACCCCTTTTACCTGAAGGAATGAGATAATGCCGGATATTGATAAAAGGACTTTTGAGGAGATACTGTCGGATAACAGACTGTCGGCCTCGCTCTATGTGCCTGAGTGGAAGCCTCTGGATGATAGCGACCTGGGGGTAGCTCTCCTCAAGATCTTCAGCCATATACAGGAGGATATCAACAGCCGGTCAAACCGTATACCCGATAAGGCGTTCACATCTTTCCTGGATATGATCGGCCTGGAGCTTATGCCTGCCCAACCGGCTGTGGCGCCTGTGACCTTCTCCCTCGCCCAGGGTCAGAAAGAGAGCGTTCTGGTCCCTGCCGGAACCCAGGTAGCGACTGCAAAGACGGAAAGCCACGGAGCGCTGACCTTTGAGACCTCAAAGGACTTCACTGCTATTAAATCAACCATAAGTCGGATCTACAGCATAGATCCCGCAAGTGACGCAATATACTCCCACTGGGCAGATTACAGCGCTGGCCGGCCATTTGAAGCCTTCGAGGGCGAGAATATCCAAAAGCACATCCTCTATCTGGGCCACAGCTCTCTATTCAAGCTCAAAGAGCCAAGACCCATACGGATCAGAATGGTTCTAGACGGAGGCTCGGGTGAGGAGGACATAAAATCCTGGAAGTGGTCCCGTCCTGGTGGTGATCCCTTCAGCGAGGTTACGGTGGAGAGGAGTTCCCCTCTGGCGAAGGGCTTGACGGTGATAAAGGGCTCTGCCAGGGAAAACAGCTACCAGATAACCCTGCTGCCCGATGCGGTGATAGAGGAGAGTTCCATTTGGGGCATCTCCAGTTCATGGATAGAATGCCGCCTGGATAGGGTTACCGCCGGCACCCATCCGGTCAAGATCGAAAAGCTCCTCCTTGAAGGGGCATTATCAGAGAGCACGCTTGATCCGGACCTGGCTTTCTACAACTTTCTCCCCCTGGACCTGGGCAAGAAGATATATCCTTTCGGCATGCAGCCCCGGCTCTACGATACGTTCTACTTATCAAGCGAAGAGGCCTTTTCCAAGAAGAAAGCAAAGATCAAATTAACCTTTGAGGCAAAGAAAGAAAATAAAGAAAATCCCGATAAACCTGATCCGAATATCTCGATCTCCTGGGAGTACTGGAATGGCAGCATATGGCAGGTCCTCAAAATGGAGGATAACACCGTTCTGGATTTCCTTCTCCCCTCATCGCAGGGACGTATCATATTCAATCGGCCGGATAACATGAGCCCCTTTGAGGTCAATGGAGCAAAAGGATACTGGATAAGGGCGCGGCTGGTCAATGGGAGCTATGGATGGGACAGGATTGAATCTTATGACGGGGGCAAATTCTTCAAGGTCGTCCCCACCTTCAGCCCTCCCTGGTTTGACTCAGTGAAGATAAGCTACCACCTGACCGAGGAAGCTTATCCGGAATACTGCCTGAGCAACAATAACAATGAGTTCAGGGATGTGACTGCTCTATGCCAGGGGAAGGGCTTTTTGCCCTTCCTGCCCATTCCGGACTCATCTCCTGCTCTTTATATCGGATTAAACGAGCCGCTCCTGAAGGGCAACCTGAGCTTTTATTTATCCTTAGTCGAGGAGGAACAGATCTCTGCTTCCGCTTCTGAGGTTATCTGGTCGACCTGGATCCCCGCTCCCAATCTCCTGAAGATGGAAAATAATACGACAAGCGAGCTTCTCTTTGCCTCGACAGATGGTCTGGGGACGGGAACGGAGCTGCTGATCGAGGAAGAGTTTCCGGATGAGCGGGCAACCAAGACTGCTCTGATCTCAAGCATCCGCACTGTGCCTGACGATTCGGGAAAGACCAGCAAGATTGTGGATCTGGACCGGAGGCTTGACCACGTCTATACCTCCAGAGCCAGAGTGCTGAAAAGAAGCAGGCTTGATGCCATCGACGGCACAGAAAGGCTCACCCGGAGCGGTATATTGGAATTGCTCGGCCCGGCTGATCAGCAGAAGACCGCCCGGCTTGGAGATAGTCTTTACTGGCTGATGGGAGCTGCTGATCGAGGGGGCCCATCCCTGATCAGAGGGATCTATCCCAATACGGTCCTGGCCATGCAGATGGAATCGATCAAAGACGAGGTCCTGGGTTCGAGCGGAGGGCAGAAGAATTCCCATTACCGCTTTGTGCGCAGGCCAGCGATATCTCCCGAGGTCTGGGTCAGAGAGGGGGCAGCGGTCGCCCTCCCCGGTCAGGAGGTGCAGGTGGTAACAGACAGCTCCGGCAAGGCGATCGACGCCTGGGTGAAGTGGCAGGAGGTGGAAGACTTCTACCACTCCGGGCCCAGGGACAGGCATTACACTCTGGATGGGGCCAGCGGTGAACTCTATTTTGGTGATGGCCTCACGGGCATGATTCCGCCCATAGGCAGAGACAACATAAGAGCCAGCTACCGGTCTGGAGGGGGAGCAGAGGGAAATGTGGCTGCAGGAGAGATAAACGTCATTAAGACTCCCGTGGCGGGAATAGATCGCATTCGCAACTACCTGCCATCCGAAGGGGGATCGGATACGGAATCCATCCAATCGGTCTTTGAACGGGGCCCTTATGTGGTGAGGACGATGGACCGGGCGGTGACAGGGGAGGACTTCGAGAGGCTGGCAGCAGCTTCTTCCAGTTACGTGGCCAGGGCCAGGGTCCTGGTTTCGGGATCCAGGTTGAAGGTGATTGTGGTTCCCAAGGGCAGTGAGGAGCGGCCCATTCCCTCGTCAGGATTGTTGAGGATCGTGAAAGAGTATCTGCTGGAGCGCAGCCTGAGCACAGTATCCGCAGATAGACTGGATGTGATCGGGCCGGACTACAAAGAGGTCAGGGTCAGGGTGGATGTGATACCTGAATCGATCTCCCTGGCCGTCTCGCTGGAAAGAGCGATTCTGAGCAAGCTGAAGGAGTTCCTCCATCCCCTGAGCGGAGGGCCGGCGGGCAAAGGCTGGGATTTTGGCCGTCCGGTCCGCATATCGGACATCTATTCTATTCTGGAAAAGATGGACGGAGTTGATCACGTTGAGGATCTGCGTCTGAACGACTCTGCAGGAGACGTGGATATAAGAGCAAATCAGATGGCCTGCACCGGGGAGCATACCGTCATCATCAGGCTGGGAGAGCGGCCATGACCCTGCCGGTGGAAAACCTGGACAATAAATCCTTTCAGGATCTGGTCAGAGATGCAGTAGCTCGAATACCGGTTTATGCTCCACAGTGGACCAACCATAACCGGTCCGATCCGGGAATTACTCTGATCGAGCTGTTGGCCTGGATTGCAGAGATGCAGATATACAGGCAAAACAGGATCACCGACCGGGTCCGTCTCAAATTTCTCAAGCTTTTAGGCGTTGACGGTCCCGAACCTGCCCGGCCCTCCCAGGTTGATCTGACCTTCGAGATGGAAAATGCACCGGCGGGTGGCAGTCTGCGCATACCCGCCTACACCCAGGCGGCAGCCAGCGATCCTGTCAGTGGAGAGATGATCATCTTCGAGACCCTGCAGGATCTGTTACTCTCCGGCATAAGCCTCGATCGTATACTGACCGTCCGGAAGGATGGAACGTTCATTGATAACACTCTCGCCAATGATGGTGGAAGCGCTTATTTCAGCGCTTTTGGAGTAGATCCCTCGGTTGGAGATGCTCTCTATCTGGGCCTGAACTCCAGCCCCCAGGGCCAGGAACTGACGGTGGCCTTCTACGTCTATCAGGAATGGGCGGTATCAGAGGATGATGATGACGGTAGCGACCAGAATGCAAATCTGATCTGGGAGTATTACGCTGGCGGAGACTGGAAGATTGATCTGGCCTGGAAGGAGCTGAAAGGAAAGTCAGAGCTGCTTGATGACGATTGGGAGGCGGTAAGAGATGGCAGTTTTGGTATGACGGTGAATGGCAGGGCCCGGATCAGAGTGGGTGGGCCCCCATCCCATACGGCAATAGAGGGTCATGATCTGTATTGGATCCGGATTAAAGTGGCCAGTCCCGCCTACGATGCCCCGGCAAAATTGGAGTCCATCCAGTTGAACGTCGTCCCTGCTATGCAAAAGGCAACAACAACAACCAGCTTCTCCTCCAGCGGCCTGCCCGGACTGGAGATCTCTTTGGGTCAGGCACCGGTCATAAGGGAGTCCCTGGAGTTGGCGATCCGGGGGGAGAGCAATAAGTGGACCGGGGTTGACGATCTGGATGCCTCCTCCCCCGGCGACCGGCATTATGTCCTTGATCCGGCGGCGGGCTCGATATCCTTCGGAGACGGTGTTCATGGAAAGATACCCCCAGTGGGCGGAAGCAATATAATGGTGACATTCAGCTCCGGAGGCGGCATCCGGGGCAACCTGGATGCCTTTGCCATAAATAAAGTCGTGGATAGTGCTCTCTCCGGTCAGATTCAGGTATACAGTAAAAGAGCCGCTCAGGGTGGCAGAGAACCTGAGACAATAGCGGAGGCAATCGGCAGAGCTAGAGAGGAGCTTTTGAGCGTTCACCGATTGGTCACTGCTGGCGATTACGAGCTGATGGCGAAGATGACTCCGGGCCTGAGCGTGGCCAGAGCCAAAGCGATACCTCTCTACCATCCCAGCCAGACCGGTCCGGTCCCGGATACGGTCACGGTCATTGTGGTGCCAAATAGCTCCAAGCTTATGCCTCTGCCGGGCACTGATTTTCTCAAGAAGGTTTACCGGCACCTCGATCTTCACCGCACCATCGGGACGGAGATCTTTGTGATTCCACCCATATACCTGGAGGTATCAGTAAAGGTGACTGTGATCAGGGTGCCGACGTATCGCAAAGAGACGGTTAAGAAAGCAGTCGAGGACAGCCTTAAGGAATTCTTGAGCCCTCTTAAAGGCGGTGGACCGGATGGGGATGGCTGGCCTTTTGGCCGGCCGGTTTATATCTCAGAGATTTACGCCCTGCTCGATCAGGTCAAAGGGGTGGACTACATCCTAGCTCTCACTCTGATCAGATCATCCATCTGTAAGGCGGGAGGAGGCGGCACTGCCGGCGGCTCAGCCGTCCAGTGCATTCCGGATGGCGAGGAGAAGGATGGCGACATTGATATGCCGCCCTACGCTCTGGCCTGTTCCGGAAAGCACCTGGTGGATGTGTTCTCCGAGGATGAGTACAAAAGCCAAAAAATTCAGATGCCTGGAAAGGGGAGTGAACCATGAGCGAATTTGGCTTCCGGGCCCTCACAATCGAGGACTGGAGGAATGCGGATCCTTCCAGGATCATTGACCTTGATGTCGATGATGGTGGCCTGCGGCTGGCAGGCAGCAGTGGTGGCTACAGGAAAGAGGGCCATTTTCTGCCCGATCCATTAGATAGCGGAATTCCCGACTGCCAGTGGCACAGAATAGTCATCGATGCCGACATTCCCGAAAACTGCCGCCTGGAGATCAAGGTTTATGCCTCAGAAAGCCCCAATCCGGCCGTCGCCACCCCCCTGGTCCACACATTTGCCGAAAAGGCAAGAGACCTCCTGATCCGGTCAGGTCCGGGCAGGTATCTGAACCTGGAGATTGGCTTTCACGGAGACGGCCTGGTGACCCCCCGGCTCCTTCAGGCCAGGATCTACTATCCACGTTTATCTTATCTGCGATACCTGCCCGCCATCTACCAGGACGATGCCCCCAGCCGGGACTTTCTTGAGAGATTTCTCTCCGTCTTCGAGTCGGCTCTTTTTGCCAGCGAGGAGAGGATCTCCAATCTGCCCGCTCTCTTCGATCCCCTGGCTGCCCCGGACGACTTCCTGGAATGGCTGGCAAGCTGGATCGCCCTGGACAGATATGAGCTGCTGGGAGAGAAGAACAGGGAGTTCATCAGCCGGGCGGTGGAGTTCTACCGCATGAAGGGCACCGCATCAGGCCTGGCCAGCCTGGTATCCTTCCTCACCGGCAGGGAGTGCTGCGTCAAGGAGTATATGAACAATGTCTTCCGATCCTACGGCCGGGAACACTACGAGGCAGAGGAGATAAAAGGGGCCGGTCACTGCCAGAGCTTCTATCACCGCCGCTCTGGAACGGTGGACACTGATCCTCAGCATGGAATGTTAACCAATATGGGCGGGTATGCTGACCGGATTCACTACACGTTCGACAGCAGTGCGGACGGCAAACACTCCCCACACAGCGTTGGCCTGTTTATATTCCTCAAACCGGGGGAGACTCTGCAGATCAACGAAGATGAACTCAAGAAGATAATTAACGCCTTCCTGCCGGTGTTCATCCAGGTCGATATCACCACAGTGGAATCCTTTGAGGAGTCTTATCCGCCCGGCAGCGCCACTGATTCCTATATCCCTTACAGGGATGCAGTCAGCGACCACTTTGGGGAGAATTTCAAGGGCGTATCCGGAAGCTTCACGGATTATGCAAACTTCCTCTGGCTTACTGCCAACAAGCTGGGGCCGGCAGGGATCTGGATCGTCAATAATCCAAAATACAGAACTGTTCACAGCAGGCTTGGCAAGCCTTCGCCCGTATAGAAATAGTTTATATTTATAGTAAAGGTGATTTGGAATGAAGATCAAGGGAGAATACAGGGATATTCTGACTGAAAATGGAGAGGCAGTTGCCGATATGGGTTGGAGGTCCAATACGATAGTTTCCGACTTCGGCAGGTTCCTGGCTGCCTTGATGAAGAGGGACTTCAATTCAAATGTCCTGGAGAGGTCCGGGGCAGACTATATCGCTTTTGGAAGCGGCAGTGCTACCGATGAAGAGTTCAAGAGCAGAGTGATAGAGCTGCTTAAAAAGATTCCGGACCTTGGCCAGCCCTTGAAGAGCACCACTCCCAAATACTGGGTCTGGGCCAAGAGGATAGATAAATCGAGCATAAAATATCTGGATAATCAGGGGGAGTCTTTGAATCCCACTAATACTATACGACTGGAGGTCGTGGTTGAGGAGAATGAGCCTCCCAATGAGACCCTTGAATTCAAGGAGTTCGGACTGTTCGGCGTCGACAGGAAAGACGACGGCAGCCCCAATCCAGAGCGGATCTACTTCATAAATCGCGTCAGCCACGAGTCGATAGGCAAGACGCCGACGGTAAAGCTCAGCAGGACAATAGTTCTGAAATTCCTTTGATGGAGATGGTTGATCATGGCCAAATCATACTGGTTTAAGGACTGGCCGACGGGAAACGGCCAGAGGGGGAACTTTTCGAACAATAAACAGGATACGTTTAGCCCCCAGGAAGAACTTATCGGAGTACGTCTCCAGCAGGGTGTTCCACTTCTGGACAGGGACTGGAATGAGCTGGAGGACATAAGACGCTATCAAGAGGTTATGCTGCGAAGGCACTACCTGGGTGATGGAACTCCGGATGACGGCTTCAGGATAAACGCCCTTGATCCTTCTGCCAACGATTTCATGATATCCGGGGGCAGGATCATGGTGGACGGCTTTGAGGCGGTCAATGAGCCAGCAGGCGCGGACTTCATTCTCTACTCAAGTCAGACCGGAGCCCCCCCTTTGAAGAAGGTAACGACAGTCCTGCCGCTCAAGGCAATCAGGGAGGACATCGTCTATCTGGACCTCTGGATTGAAGAAGTGACGGGAGCAGATCTGCCCCGGCTCAAGAATCCGGATGACGTGGCCATGGAAACCTGCATCAGACACCGTATGAGGTGGATGGTGAGGGTGGATGAGGGGAGCAAGGGACATGTTCCGGATATCGGCCACCACTTCTTCGATCTGGCAAGGATCAAGAGGACGTCGGATAGGGACACCATTGCCAGCGCGGACATAACTGATCTGAGATCCAATTTGCAGTCCTCTGCGACTGCTCAATCCAGGCTGCGTAACGCAATTAATTCCCTTATCTCCGGCAACATGCCCTCCGGTCCCGCCATGGAGCTGGCGACCTTTCCGTCGACTGGCGGTTACTTAGATCTGTCTAAAGATGGCATGGGAAACATGATCCTGTTCTGGCGGCAGGATAATAATATCTGGGCCAGGAGGTACAGCGCCAGCACCAGGACCTGGAGCGCTGCTGCCCAGCTCACATCCGGATCGACCGTCAAGCAGTACAGATTTTCCTTTGCCGATTCCAAAGGGGATGTATGGGTCTTCTGGATCCAGCAGGATAGCAGCACTAACACCTATAACGTATGGTCCAAGAGATTCAATATCGGTAAAGGCATCTGGATGGGGGACGTCCAGCTCACCTCCGGGGCTGGCAACGAGAGATTTTTGCAGGCATTTGAGGATAAAGATGGCAATGTGTGGTTGTTCTGGGAGCAGCAGGAGGGGACCGGCGGCATATACAATTACTGGACCAAGAGATATGCATCGGGCAGTTGGGGTGCAGACACCCCGCTCACATCCGGTACCACTGCCAAGTATAACAACAGTCAATTTCTCGATTCCAAGGGTGCGATATGGTTCTTCTGGAGCCAGATCGATGCCAACTCCAATGTTTATAACTTATTTGCCAGGAGGTTCAGCCAGGGAAGCTGGAGCAGCGACTTCACACTGACTTCCGGCACAGCAAATAAGAGCTATGCCAGATCATTTGAAGACCTCAATGGCGTGATCTGGCTCTTCTGGCAGCAGGTCGATGGCAGTGTTTACAATATATATTACCGGAGATTTGTTTCTGCCAGCTGGTCCGCTGCTGCAGCGCTGACATCAGGCGCCCAGGCGAAATACTATTTCGACTCTCTAATGGACGAGAGGGGAGATATATGGCTCTTCTGGCAGCAGATGGACAGTGCCTATAATTTCTGGGCCAAGAGGTTCTCTGCCAATGCCTGGAGCAATGATATGCAATTGACTTCGGGAGCCACAGGAAAATCAGCCAGTGCTCCTGTTGCCGGCAAGAAGAGGGATGTGTTCTTCGTATACAGCCTTGCCGATGCTAATAATCTCTACAACATTTATGCCCAGAGATTTAATTTCGACAGCAATGCCTGGGAGAATTCACAAGTAACTTATGGAACCACAAATAAGTTCGCCCAAAACATAACCGCCTTCTCAAACGGTGACCTGGGCCTGTTCTGGCAGCAGGATAACATCTACGTGTCCAGTATGTTCAATGCATCGGAACTATATTGGTCTGATGCAACACAGGTTGCGTCCGGGGTGAATGTCGGGATTCACAGTGTGCTCGAGAGGTCCAACGGAGATATCTGGCTATTACTATTTGGGGCTCCTTACTATAATATTTGGTGCACCCGGTTTATTGATGGTGATTGGATCGGGGGAGAGGAGAGATTGATCAGCGGGGCTATGCGAAAAAGCATATTCGATGTCTTCGAAGAATCCACCGGAGACATCTGGGCATTCTGGATGACATACTCCAACAATCAATCAATTCTCCGCCAGATAAAGTGCAAGATGATTTACGGATCAGTATGAGGTGACTGGAATGATGAGATTTTATAAAGCCAGGATCGTTAAAAGGCCGGTTGGAACGGCCATAGAGCACATAATGCCTGTATTTCAAGGAATTGTCATAACGAATGTCTACGACATAAACACAGAAGGAGATTTCAGGCTGTTCGTGGTTGACTGCACCGAGGAGGAGAACAGGTCAAATGTTTCTATGGACGGTGTGAGCCCTCTTTCTGAAGAGGATGCCATCGCTCTCGCCGCTGAGTATCAGCCTGCCAGGAGGATCAGGACAATAAATATGGAAACGAAAAAAGAGGAAGAGCAGGATATACCGGCGCTGGACCTCAGGGCTTACCTGGGCTGATATTAAATCCATAGATCAGGTAACTGGCAGGCATATGTCTGCCGGCATCCGTATTGACATGCCCAGGAGATGAAACCAGATGGATCAGGAAGTATACTCTGAAGGTGAAGAAGCGGGATTCTACTCTGGCAGCCGGGAGCATATCCAGGATGAGCTGGCGCTCTTAGACCTCCTCTTGCAGCGGAATGTCATCCTTTCTCGTGGCTCAAAAGACGAGTTTCGGGCTCTTTACATATCCGACCAGGAGGTCGATGAGATACTGGAGGGCAGGAAGGGGGATGACCACCGGATTCCCCAGCTGGAGGAGTTAATTGCCCAGTATGCATCCATTATCGAAGCCAGGAAAGAGAGCAGCCTGGCCAGAGGGATACCTCTGCGCCTTCAGGCTTTGGAGGAGAGATTCGGGCTGAGCCCCTTTGAGTCCTGGGTCGTGGTCATCGCTTTTGCCCCGGAGATGGACCGGAAATACGAGCGTCTTTATGCCTATTTGCAGGACGATGCCACCAGAAAGAGGCCGGGAGTGGGCCTTGTCCTGGACCTCTTATGCTCTTCCCAGGATGAGAGGGCTGCTGCCAGACAGCACTTCCAGCCTAAAAGCCGTCTTATCCGAAACGATTTATTAAAGCTCTCCGGGGGGCAGGAGCTGTCATCTCAGCCATCGGGATCCCTGCTGTCTGCATCGCTTTATTTGAATAGCCATGCTGCCGGCTATCTCCTCGGCCTGGAGCCTGCCGCCAGGAGGATTGCAGATGAGGGCAGAAGGGTCCGGCTGGATGAACTCGACCTGCCCGATGAGATGAGATCAACTGCTAAAAACCTCATCTCTCACATAATGGCGGGATACAAAGACCCGATATGCCTGTTGCAGGGCTATTACGGATCAGGCAAAAAGAGGCTTGCGGAGGCGATCTGCAATCAGCTTGGTATTTCCTGTTTTTATTTAGATGCCTCCGATCTTTGTACCAATGCTGATTCTTCAGATAGTGGAGCTTCTTTATCCTTACAGGTATTTCAGGAGGCAAGGCTGTGGGGGGCGGCAGTATATGTGCAGGACTTCGACCGCCTGGTCCAGAACCAGCAGAGCGGGCAGGCCAGCCCAAACAGCCACAAGAGATCTCTATTCAATGCCATCGAAGAGTTCAATGGCCCGATATTCCTGGCGGGCAACAAATCCATAGACCTGGGCAAAAGGTGGCAGGGCCGACTGTTCAGCATAAGCATTCCCCTTCCTGATTATTCCGCCAGAAAGAGGCAATGGGCGATGTTGCTCGAATCCTCTGAGGAGGAGTTGATAGCCGATCTGGCCAGCAAGTTCAGGTTCACCCCTGGCCAGATTGAGGACGCGGTGGCTGCTGCCCGCAATATCGCCATCCTGAAAGGCCGAAATAGTCCTTCTCTCTCCGACCTTTATGAGGGCTGCCGATCCCAGTCAAAGTCAACCCTCTCCCTCTTGGCCAGGAGGATCAAGCCCAGATATTTCTGGGAGGATATCGTCCTGCCGGCAGATAAGATCGAACAGCTCAGGGATATAAGAAACCATGTCCGGCATAGAGGATTGGTATACAGCGACTGGGGATTTGAGAGGAAGCTCTCTTTGGGCAAAGGGCTGAATGCTCTTTTCATAGGGCCGTCCGGGACAGGAAAGACGATGGCAGCAGAGGTGGTAGCCCGTGACCTGGGCATAGACCTGTACAAGATCGACCTCTCCTCCATCGTCAGCAAGTACATCGGAGAGACGGAAAAGAACCTGAACCGGATCTTTAAAGAAGCGGAACAGAGCAACGCCATGCTCTTCTTCGACGAGGCGGATGCCCTCTTCGGCAAGAGGAGCGAGGTCAAGGACTCGCACGACCGTTATGCAAACATCGAGGTCAGCTATCTATTGCAGAAGATGGAGGAGCATGAGGGAATTGTCATCCTGGCCAGCAATCTGGGATCCAATATCGATGATGCCTTCATGCGACGGATGAACTTCTTGATCGAGTTTCCCTTCCCTGAGGAGGAGTACCGCTGCCGGATATGGCAGAGCATGATGCCGAAAGAGGCGCCCGTATCCGGAGACGTGGACTATGAATTCCTTTCTCGCAGGTTCAAGATAGCAGGAGGGAACATAAAGAACATCATCATCAACTCGGCATTCACTGCCGCCGACGATTCCGGCACCATCACCATGAACCACATTGTCAATGCTACCAGCAAGGAACTCATCAAGATCGGAAAGGCCTGCAGCCAGAGCGATTTTGGGAAGTACAGCCATCTGATCAAGAGCCAATAAGATAGAGCCATTGGATATTGCCATTGGATATTGCCATTGGATAGAGGTCCATCTTAACTATGAGCGAGAGCTCTGCAGTCCTGAGCGGGCAGGAGGCGAAGAGGAGCAATAGCTCTAAAGCCTCATCTGCCCGAAAAGATGCCCGGAGAGAAAGCCGGATAGAAAGGGCAAAGGCAGAGCCGGATCCCGAGCCCTTGCAGGATGTCCTGCAAAAGATCGACCACAATGGCAAAAAGCCCTCCCGAGCCTCCCTCAGGGCAGAGCTTATCGGACTGGCAGGCAAGGACAGGTCCCGGGCCTTCCAGGCCATGCAGCAGACATATGGCAACCGATATGTTCAAACGCTTTTTTCTGAAAAACCTTCTTCTGATTTTTTCGCTTCCATGCAGCAGAGCCAGGGACGCTCGCTGGAGCCCGATGTGCGCTCAAAGATGGAATCGTCTTTCGGCCAGAATCTGAGAGACGTCCGGATTCACACTGATACCCCAGCATCCCGTCTCGCCCAGAACCTCAATGCCCAGGCGCTCACAGTCGGCCAGGAGGTGTTTTTCGCTTCCGGGAAGTATCAGCCCAAGAGTCTGCAGGGGAAGGCCCTTCTCGCTCATGAGCTGGTGCACACCAGGCAGAATGAGATTCACCCTTCTTCTCCAGATCTCTCCCTTGATAGAGGATTCGCCGTCAGCAGCAGGGGAGACCCCAGGGAGAGAGAAGCCCGGAACGCTTCAGGAAGAGCGGCTTTTGGACTTGACATCGGGAGGCTCACATTTCCGGCTGAACAGAGTGCAGGGGTCGTGATCTCACTTCAGGCCTCTGATGCCTCGCCGGTCCAGGTGGATGTCGAGGCCGTGGCTGGGGAGATCGCAGACATCCTCCAGGCTGACCCGAAAGACAGAAAGGGTGCCTCCAGGCAAATTCTGAACGCACTGGATCCACAATCCAAAGCTGCAGTCTCTATCCGCCTGCGCGGCAAGCTGCCGCCCCAGATACTGAAAAATCTCCCTGATCTGATGGCACAAAAGGAAGCCCGCGGCCCGGCACCCTCTCAGGAGAAGGCTAAAGAGGCCGGGATCGCTCCCGCTTCCAGGGCAAAGGAAGCTCCATCTGCTCCACCGGCACCATCGGCAGCGTCGGCAGGACTTTCAGCAGTTAAAGCTCCTGCTCAGGATGCCGGGCAGAAGGGGGGCGGGTTATCCGGAAAGGTCATGTCTCGGACGAAGACGGACAGGGCCGCTCTCTTGCCGCTGCCGGAGAAAAAGCCGGAGAAGGAAGAAGAAAAGCCCTCCCTGAGGAGCGAGCCGGTCAAGGAGGGCGGAGCCGCACCGGCGGAGAGCGAAAAGAGAGCCGTGCCATCAACTCCTGGAGAGAGTACATCTGTTGCCGGTCCATCTCCTGGGGAGGATTCATCACCAACCCGTCCCTCTCCTGCCGCACCCGCCGCCCCTGAAGGGGCAAAGGAAAAAGAAGAGGCCTCTGCCGAAAAAGGAGGACCGCTTGAGGAGGAGGCGCCCGCCGGAGAAGGAGAGGCAAAAGAGCCGTCTCCCCAGGACAATCCCGATTTTCAAAAGGTGGTGAAGAAGGCAAAAGGGGCAGCGGCATCTGCCCGCTCCCATCCATCGGCCGGGGCCAAATCCGCCGAGGCCCAGGCGGCAGCAGCCGGGCCGGCCAATGAGGTGGCCAGCAAAGCGGCAGCCGGCCAGGTGGAGGCCATGAGCCAGGCCCAGCCCAAACCCTTTGATCGGGTGGCTTTCAAGGCGGCACTGATGGCCAAGATCGAGTCCATCACCCCAAAGAACCTGGAGGAGGCAGACAAGTTCAAGGATAGCGGCAAAGCGGAGTCCCTCAAGGGCGACCTGACCGACCAGGTCGGCAAGAGCAAAGAACAGTCTCAGGGAGATGTCAAAGAGAGGGTGGAAGCAGAGCCGAATACTGGCGGCATAGAGCCAAAGCCCGTGACCCCCCTCCCTCCGCCGGAGGAGGCAAAGCCTCCCGGAGAGCTGAATGCCTCTGATGCCGCCCCCAGGCCGGTCCCGGATGCGAGCGTATCGCTGCAGGAAGGGAGCAATGAGCTTGATTCTCAGATGTCAGGCGCCGGGGTTACCGATGAGCAGCTGGAGAAGTCGAACGAACCACAGTTCCAGTCTGCCCTCCAGGCCAAAGACTCTGCCAAAAAGGATGCCGCCGCCAGGCCGCAGGAGTTCAGAAAAGCAGAGCAGGAGGTGATAGTCCAGGCCAGGACGGATATGGCAGCGACTGGAGCCTCCCAAACAGCGGCAATGCAGATCGCCCGCGGCCAGGAGATGGCCGATGTCGCCGGGCTGCAGGTGAACGCCAAAGGAGCGGACGAACAGGAGAGGGCCAGGGTCTCGGACCATATCCAGCAGATCTACAATCAGGCCAAATCCTGGGTTGAGGCCAGGCTGAAGAAGCTGGACGAT
>JAXDAR010000012.1:0-6326 GCA_034679645.1 Methanothrix sp.
CGGCCAGTTGCCGGTGATCGGCTTGGGATAGCCTGGGTCAGCCCCATCGCTCGCATTGGAGATGCGGACATATTCGCTCCCCTTGAAGAAGTAGAGTCTGCCGTTGTCCTCCCGCCAAAGGGCGGCGTCGATCCCTTTGTAGAATGACTCGGGCAGGCCAGGCCAGCGAGCGCCTTTCCAGGGTATGATATCGACGGCTTTGACAATGGAGTGGTAGTTCCAGCTCACCTTGGCGTCCAGTTCCTGGTTCGCCATCCATTCAAGTCCTTCCATGACCTCCGCAATTGCATTTGTTAGCTCACTTCTGGAAAATCGGGTGGCTTCATTGACGCCATCAACAAACACAATTCCTACGCCCACTGAGTTGATCAGGCGTTCACTGGTATGGCGAGTTCCGTTGCTCATGATTTGCCTCCCTCAGAATCTCCTTCAATATCAGCATCTGGCGCAAGCAGACCCTCTGTCCCCCATTCTTTCCCCTCATACGGGCGTGTGGCCTTTTCCTGTCGGAAGGCAGGGGTACTTCGCAGGCGCGCTGCTTCCAGTCCTATGGCCTCTATGGTGTCCGCGGAAATAGGGCCCTCCTCGCGAGAAGTGAGGCGTGCACCTGCCGGCAATCTCCCTTTGAGCGCATCTCTTGAAGATGGGGGGACCCTGGCAATTAACAACCTGCCGAAGCGGTGCAGCGGTCGTCCACCCAGGGCTTCCACCGTGGCAACTGCTTCAGACATCTCCTGATCGTTATCCACTCTGATAATATACTCTTCATCGGCTTCATTAGCCATTTTCCATCACCTCATTATCTCCACATGGGACGCAGGTTGGACATCATGAGCAAAAAGCCATTTTATTTCATGATTCGAGCGAGCTTACCTGGTTAATTCCCACTATAATATATTACAATTAGGCACTTATGCCATATATGATTTTGGGTCGCATGTATGGCGTGAAGCTTTCTTCATTCATTACAGGTTGAAAAAGTGGCTTCTCTCCTCGATCAAGCGCTGAAAACTGCAATTTCCTGGCTAATTTATAGAGTTGGTTATCAAACCTTGGCTGGCCACGAATGAATGATCCTTGAATCCTTCTAAACCCCCTCCCCAGCCCATAACCTCATCTGCCCTTCCGCTGAGAGCGATCCTTCCCCTCTCCAGCAGGCAAGCCCGGTCGCCGATAGAGGCCACATCCCTCAGATCATGGGTGACTATGATGCACGGGACATGGCAATTGTGAATCCTCTCCCTCAATTCCGTTCTCATGGCAGCCTGCTTTCTAATGTCCAATGCAGATAGTGGCTCGTCCAGCAAGAGGATCTCCGGTTCGATGATCAATGCCCGCGCCAGTGCTACCCTCTGCCTCTGCCCTCCGGAGACCTCTACTGCCCTGGCCTTCCTGATATCCCAGAGACCGGCCGCCTTCAGGTGCTCCATTACTCTGGCATCAACATCCTTCCCGGAGAGCCTTCTCGTCCGCAGGCCGAAGGCCACATTATCATAAACGCTCATGTGGGGAAAGAGGGCATAGCTTTGAAAGACATATCCGATATTCCTCTCTTCCGGGGCAACGCTGATCCTCCTGCCGGAATCGAATAGCGCCCTTCCATCCATCGCTATCCTGCCCTCTTCCGGGTCCTGCAGCCCGGCCACTAAATTCAGCAGGCTGGTCTTCCCGCAGCCGTTGTCGCCCACCAGCATCAGGATCTCGCCTTCCTTGACCATCATCTGGACATCGAGATCGAAATCCCGAAGCCTCTTCTTGACATCAATTTCCAGCATTCTTGTACACCCGCCGGGTCAGGATTTTCACCAGGACAATGATCAAAAATGATATGGCCACCAGTATTATGGCGATACATATTGAGACATCCAGATCGCCCTGCATGGCGGTATAAATGGCCAGGGGCATGGTCTGCGTCCGGCCCTGAAAGTTGCCGGCAAACATGATGGTAGCTCCAAACTCCCCCAAGGAGCGGGCGAAGGCCATGATGGCTCCGGAGATCAGGCCGTTGATGGCTATGGGCAGGATGACGTGAAAGAAGGTGTAGACCCGCGATGCTCCCAGGGTCCGGGCAGCATTCTCGAAGGCTAAATCCACGTCCTCAAAGCTTGTCCTGGCCTGGCGGATGTAAAAGGGACTGGAGACGAAGACCTGGGCCATGATCACCGCCAGGGTGGTGAAAGCGATGCTTACTCCAAAGGCGTCCAGGTGCTGGCCCAGTATACCCATCCGGCCAAAGGCCATGAGCAGGGCAATTCCGGCCACAGCAGGAGGCATGATCACAGGCAGGTCGATCAGGGAATCAGCCAGCTCCTTGCCGAAATATCGGAAGCGAGCGCTGACGTAAGCTATGGGCGTCCCCATGAATACCACAATGACGGTGGTCACAGTAGAGGTCATCAGGCTGAGCCTGAGCGCATCCATTACTATGGGATCATAGAGAGATCGAAGAGTGGTGTCCAGTGGGCTCCGGAGGAATAGCGCCACCACAGGCAGAGCTATGAAGGTCATGGCAATTATCAGTAAGAGAGCCAGAGCCGCTTTTAGAGCCGCTTCCCGCGCCCTGGAAAGGATGCAGATGCTCTCATTCTGCCGATCTACCAGTTGAGCAAGTCCCCTCTCGCCGAGACGATTGATATCCATCTGATTGGAAGCCATTGATCACTCGATCTTTTCTTTACCTATGGTGCGTTTTCTCTATCCCTGGCCGGTAAGAAAGACCTTCCTGTTAAGCTGCTGTAAAGACCGGGGTTATCTGGCGATTGGGCGAATCCGGCCGAAATGGTCAAGGACCAGGCTGAAAGCAAGCAGACCCTCAGACCTGTGACCTAGACCCTGATGGCAAAGACCGCCCAATCCAGTTGCTTAATAGCGCCCCATAGGTCAAAGGACATTTTCATCAGGCCGTACTTGCGGTATAGCAGCTGGCTGATCTTGATCTCCAGATCTGCATCCACCCGCAGAGCCGTTCCCGCAAGAGTCACGCCATAGGCCTTTCCCAGAGCGTCGGAGGGAGTAACTCGAACCTGGGAGTTGTTGCGCATGCGCTTTACCTTGCCGCTATTGGCATATGAGCGAATGTACAGCATACCGCCATCCGCCACGAACCAGACCGGAGTGGGCACTGCCTGTCCGTTCTTCTTGAATGTTTCAAGCCGGATGTAATCCCGGTTCTGAAACTGCTCCAGCTTGCCGTTGTCATTCATAAGATAACCTTTGAATCCTCATCCAGCAGAGCATTGGTGATGGCATCCGCAAGCCGAGCCGCCCCCTCGTATCCAATCAGCAGCTGTCGCGCCGCCCCAACGCGATCGTGGTTGGGAAGACCAATCCGCACCAGCGGTATTCCCTCTTTTCTCGATATCTGGCGGCCACTGGAGGTGCCCAGCATCAGGTCGATTCTTGCCTTCCTTATTTGGTCGTGGATCTGACTGAAGTCAGCGTCCAGGAGAATTCGGGCATCCTCAGAGGCTGCCCTTATCTCCGCCTCAAAGAGGGTGCTGGCTGAGCCTGTGGCCACAATAGCCGGAATGGCTCCCGCTTCACAGAGGAACCTTGTCAGTCCCAGAGCAATATCGGAATCTCCATAGACTGCCACCCTCACCCCAGCCAGGTATTTGTGAACATCAGCCAGGGTATCCAGCAGCCTGCCCCTCTGGGCTTCATACTTCCCGGGAAGAGCAATGCCGGTCAGCTCCTCCAGCATGGATACTAACAGGTCGGTGTCTTTAAGGCCGATGGGCAGGGGCATCACGGTATGTGGCACCCCGAACTCTCTATTCAGGTAATCTCCGGTCGAGTTGCTCTGAAACCGCCCGCCTACAGTCAGAGTTCTGCATGAGTTGGCAGTGTCGACCACATCCTCTAAAGGCGTGCCTCCCTCTGCGATCCTGGGCGGGTTTTCCACTCGGGGAGCATCCAGGGTCTCAGATATATCTGGAAGCAGGATGAACTCGTCAGCAAATCCCCAGTCCGCCAGCATATCCTTGAGGTAACGTACATCCGCCGGAGATACCACCGATCCGATGATCAGATTCGTCCTGCTGCCAGGCTCCGTCCTCCTGGCCAGGGTCTGAACAATGGCCTGGAGCGCTCTGGCATATCCTTCCTCATGGGAGGCGGAGTAGCTGGGGGTGGAGACCGGGATGATAGGAAGGCTCGATTCCTCCTCGGCGCGGAATTCTTTTATGATCTGGACTATGTCGTCTCCAATGGTTTCGGCAAGGCAGGTCGTGGCTACTCCAATGACCCTGGGATTGTAGCCGGTGATGAGGTTCTTCAGACCCATCTTCAGGTTGGCAGAGCCACCGTAGACCGTCCCCTTCTCGCTCAGGGCCGAGGAGGCGATGTCCACTGGCTCCCGGAAGTGATGGGCGAGATAAAGGCGCATGTAGGTGGCACAGCCCTGTGAGCCGTGAAAGAGGGGCATGCAGCCCTCGATTCCCCGGAAAGCCAGGACGGATCCCATGGGCATGCACATGTTGCAGGGATTTATTGTGGAATAGCTCTCAGACATTGGCCAGTACCTCTTTCTCCTGTTTTCTGAATGGCGTTCTGGAATTTCGTAATCTCCAGAGGGCTCGATCTATGCAATGGAAGCTTCCATACCGGGCTGTTCAGGCTGACATCCAATTCCCTGGCAAAGTTTACCAGGCCGTCGTAGCCCTCAAAGCTGGTGGTTCGGTCGTGGTTGAAGTCGCAAAAAGCGATTCCAAGCTTGTAAGCGAGGAACCTCTCTTTGACCCCTGCCACCAGAAGATCGGCCTTTTGCACTGCCAACAGCTCCCTCAGCTCCAGAGGATTGGCGTCGTCCACAATGACCGTTCCTTCCCTGACCATGCAGCTTATCTTCCGGTAGTCGTCCCGGTCTCCGGTCTGGGTGCCTATGATCACCACCTCCATTCCCAGTTCCTCGAAGGCCCTGACCAGAGAGACGGCCTTGGCGGCGCCGCCCATGTAGATGGCCGCCTTCTTTCCCTTGATCCGGGTGCGGTAGTGGGCGATCTTTGGCATGACCCGAGCCGTCTCCCGCTCGATTATCTCCTCTGCCTTTGCCAGCATCCCCTCGTCCTGGAAGAACCGGGCAGCGCATTGCAGGGCTGCGGCCATGTCCCCCAGGCCGAAGAAGCTGATGCGCTGGTAGGGAATGCCGTATCTCTCTTCCATCTTTTTGGCGAGATAGGTCATGGAACCGCTGCACTGGACCAGATTCAGCCGGGCGGTATGGGACCTCTGGATCTCTGCTACTCTGCCGTCTCCGGTAAATGTGGCTATCAACTCTATGCCCATCTCCTCAAAGAGGGGCTTGATGGCCCAGAGGTCTCCAGCAACATTGTACTCACCGAGCAGGTTTATGGTATGGGGGCTCGAAGGCCTGTATTCCTCCATACCGATCAGCTCGAAGAGAGCATTGCAGGCAGCCTTGTAGCCCTCATTCTTGTTTCCGCGAAAGCCTTCCGAGCGGACAGGAATGACGGGAAGGCTCAGCTCCGCTGCTGCTTTGCTGCAGACGGCTTTCAGATCATCTCCGATAATCCCCACGATGCAGGTGGAGTAGACGAATATGGCCGGCGGATGAAACCTCGCCGCCAGCTCACGAATGGCTCCTGCCAGCTTCTTCTCGCCTCCATAGACGATATCAAGCTCCGACATGTCCGTGGAGAAGCTATTCCTGTAGAGGTCCGGGCCGGAGGTCGAGCTGCCCCGGATATCCCAGGTGTAACTGGCGCAGCCGATGGGCCCATGCACCAGATGAAGGGCATCGGTCAGGGGATTGAGCACCACCCGCGCTCCGGAGTAGACGCACGCCCTCTGGCTGACGGCTCCGGCCAGGCTCTCGTTGCTGCACGAGAGGGGTAATGGATCAGATCCCGCTTTCTGGGCTATATTCCCCTCTCTGCCTTCAAAGGTCTTGATCACGCTCATGTAAGTCGTTTCCTACAGGATCATCTCGAAGTGGGTATCGTCCGAGTCTCTGTCCCGCCTCTCCAGGAAGGCGTTGCCTATCATCTCCACCAGACGGGCCGCCCCAGCGTAGCCGATGATGGGGAAGTAGTGCAGATTGGCCCGATCGGTTATGGGGAAGCCCACCCGCACCAGCGGGATATCCTCGGCCCTGGCTATCAGCTTGCCATAGGTATTGCCTATGAGCATATCCACCGGATTGTTCTTGATCTTCTGGTGGAGGAGGAAGGTGTCGCCTATCGTCGCTTCGCAGTCCGGGGCGACATTATGGACCTCCTCTTCGAACTTCTTGTCCGGTGTGCCCGTGAGCGCGTATGCAGGGTTCATGCCCATCTCCACCGCCAGGCTGACCAGGCCTATGACCG
>JAXDAR010000013.1:0-11343 GCA_034679645.1 Methanothrix sp.
GAGGCCGTCGAGGGCGTGTTGACCTCGGCCCATTGTAGGTTGGTTCTGATTGGCAACCCAACTAACATCGGTGGGCAATTTTACCGGGCTTTCCGAGAAGCTAATTGGGTAACAGGCCATACTAGTGCCTGGGATACTCCCAATTTCACCGAGCTGGGAATAACCAGGGAGGACATAGAGAATGACACCTGGGAGGCCAAGGTTCCCAGGAAGGTGAGTGGGGATTATGATTGGCCTGCCCCATACTTGATTACTCCAGCCTGGGTATCGGACAAGTTCAAGCGCTGGAAGCCCAACCATCCGGCATATTCTGCCAGGGTGGAGGGGGAATTCCCGGAGCAGGGCGAATACAACGTTATTCCGTTGGCCTGGATCGAGGCGGCAATAGCAGCATGGCCGGATACTGAGCCAACGAATGATAGAATCATCATCGGGGTGGATGTAGCTCGGGGCGGGATGGACCTGTCGGCCATCGCTATACGCCGCGGGAATAAGCTCCTCTTCATCGAGACTTTCGCCGGTTTGGATGGGCCGGAGTTGGCAGGAGAGGTGGCCGTTAGATACAGGAAGCTCAATGCAGACCTGGTGAATGTCGATATTATTGGCGTTGGATCTTCCGTTTATGATTCTCTGAAATCCTATGGAGATATCGAGGTTCAGGGCGTTAATGTGGCGGTGGCTTCAGACGTTAAGGATGAGAAAGGAAATCGAGTTTATCAGAACCTGAGATCAGAGCTATGGTGGACACTCCGAGAAGCCATAGACCCTAAAAATCCCGAGCCTTTGACCCTGCCAGATGACGATAACCTGCTGGCAGATCTGGCTGCTCCTCAGTACAGTTTTCGAAAGGGTTGGATTCAGATCGAAGCAAAGGAAGACACCAAGAAGAGGCTAGGCCGAAGCCCCGATTCCGGGGACGCTCTGATGCTAACATTTGCGCCAGTAGAAGAAATGTCTCCGGTGGGCTGGGGAACTTCCAGATTAACAGGTAAGAGAAGATGATGGAGCAACGAATCGCTACGGAGCTATGCCTGATCAGGCTATTGCTTGAACGTTTCTTGGAATCTACAGATCCGGTAGAGTATGACAGGTACGTAGTACAGAAGCAAAAATTCTCATAGAGTGGATTGGATGAAATTCTTGGAACGGCTTTTCCCTAAGAAGCAAGCAGCAGCACCTACTATGTCAGGCTCTCCGGTGATGCGTCAGAGGTTTTCGCTTGGCTATGTGGACCGGAGCGTTGTTGTCTCTCCGGAACGCATTGCTGCCAACCGTTCTATCCCGGTGGTGCTGGAATCCCTATCAGGTCTATCAAGGTTGTGTTTCACAGGGTTTGATCATGTCCTAAAGCCTCTCGATCCATCCGATGACACCCAGGAAGCCAATATCAAGAAGGCCCTGCAACAGATCCGTATCCAGGAGAAGAGGATAGGACGGATCGGGAAATCCCGACGCAACGGAACCCTGGGGCTGGTCCGAGGCGTTGCACTGGATGGCTGGAGCTTCAGGCAGGCGGTAGCCGAATACTCCACCATCCAGGAGGGCAACTGGCAGAATTTTGCCGAAATCCAGCTGCTGCCTGCTCAGAGCTTCGGAACCGCTCCGGGCAACTTGCCTTATAGCTCTTGCATCGCGGACAAAATTCTGCCTGGCATTGTATATGATATCAACCAAGACATTACTCGATTCTTCCAGGCGGGGGATAACGCCCTGCCACGAGAGCTAGATCCTGACAATATTATATATATCGAGGACATGACGATCCCGGACGACCTGAGCTTCATGAAGGTCTTGAATCCAACCATTGAGGCTTGGAAAGAGGTTAGGCGTTATGGCATGCTGGCTGAGCACCGGGTAGGCGTGCCTGATGAAGTAGCCTCGATCAATGCCAAAGACGTTGTGGCTATGATCGAGGCCAAAATCCCGGTTAAAATGCAAGATCTGATTGACCATTGCGACGACCTGGCAGAAAGGCAGTCTCATGAAAGCAAGAAAGTCGCTCTGGCAGGAACCAAGATCGAATATCCCAAGATCGACATGCCGCTTAACCCTTGGGATGCTGATCAATACCTTAAGGAAGAAATCTGTGATTTCTTTTTTAAGAGGAATGTGATAAAGCGGGTTGAGCAGGCGGTCAGTTCTTCGGACTCCGGCGCTAAGGCCCTGATTGATATCCACGTATCCAGCGAGAGAGAGCTTTGGGGCAAACCCTTTGAGAGCTTGTGGAATACCTGGCTGGAATGGAACGGTTTTGAGCTGGTGGATGAGTTTGCCTGGTGGGATTGGTCTCCGGAAGACCAGGATAAGCAGCATAAGAGGAACCTGGAGAACTTCCGATCCCATGCTATGACCATCCAGACCTTCTGCGAACTGGAAGGACTGCCTATTCCGAACGATGAGGAGCTGCAAGAAATCGCGGCTCAGCATGCCCTACTTTTTGGCAAAGACAACGTCTTGAGCCGTTCCAACCTGACGGTGTAGGCCGATGGATCATATTAAGGCGCTACGTAGCGCAGAGGACTCCAGGATCAGAGAGCTGGAAGCCAGGTTCTTGGACTCAGTAAAGAACACGATCCAGAGCACCGACTGGAGCGACGTAGAACGGCGACTAATGGCCGGAAACGCGCCGGATATGGTGGTAGGTGCCCTATCATGGGGCAATTACGATCCTTCGGACTTGCTGGAGGGCGGGTTTTGGGCAGCCTCGGGCATAACGGCTGAGTACCTGGCTGAGGTCATCACCACCAGCATCGAAGTTAGCTTTGTGCTCACCGATCCCAACGCTCTGAAATGGATTGAACAGTACGCGGCTGATGAAATCGTTGCCATTACCGACAGCCAGAGAGAAGCGGTGAAAGAGATCGTACTGGCTGGTTATCGGGATGGGATCACATATCAGAAGCAGGCCCGGATGATCAAGCAGATCGTAGGGCTAGATCCCAGACGGGCGATAGCAGTAACGAACCTGGAGAATAGGCTGAGGAAGAAAGGCAAGTTCTCCGAGGACCAGATAGCGAAGAAATCTGCAAAGTATGCTAAGCGTCTTTTGAACCAGAGGGCTCGGACGATAGCCATCCAGGAAGCCGTGACGGCTGCTGCTCAGGGATTCTATGAGACTACCAAAGGCGCAGTAGGCCGGGGCATCTTAGATCCTCAGAAATACGCTGGCTATAGGATAGTGACCGGGGACGAACGGTTGTGTCCCCAATGCTCTGCATTAGCGGGTGAGACTCGGGAACTGCCTGATGGTGTTTACAGATCGACCGGGTCACATACTCCAAAAGTTCACGTTTTGTGTCGTTGTGCTGAAGGAATCCAGGAAAAAGGAGCAGGAAAGGGGGTGCAAGGAATAGGAACGAAGCAGACTAAACGGGCCTCTGGCATGGGGCGCGCTACGATCATTTTCGACTGCCAGAAGGTCAAGAGAAAAGACGGGATTCTATACATCCCCACTGTTCCGCTGATCGAAGGAGTTTATGAACAGTGGGGTTTGCGGGTTCTTCGGGATTATAAAGAATTCTCACCATACAGCCACTGGCTGCACGGCCTGCCCGTCGTTGTGAACCACGAAGATGTCACGCCGGAGGCCCGGAGGGTAGGACAGCTATTTGATATCGTAAACAAGCCAGAAAGTAGGAAAACCGCTGCCACAACCCGATTCTTTGAGATCGATCTCACTCAGAGAGAGCTGGAAGCCATTCTTTCTGGCGAACCTCACGATGGTTCCCTCAGATGGGAGTGCTACCTGGTCGATGAGCCGGGTACTTGGACAGATCCCAGGACCGGGGAGGTCAAAGAGTACGACGTTAAGGAAGTCGGGCCTTACGTCTTCCATGAGTACTCATTTGTGAAACAAGGCGTAGTCAGCACCAAAGACGGTGCCGGTTTCAACATGCAGTGTAAGGACTGCAATTCATTGTCATATGCTCCAGGAGGAGGAGCTACTATGGAGATAGAGGAAATCCAGACAGCGATTAACGAGGCCATTGAGCCTTTGATAAACAGAATCGATGCCCTGGAGCAGAAGAACGCCGCTCTGGAGGGCGAACAGAAGAATATCCAGGCCGCCCTGGAAGCCAGGATCGAGGCCGAACAGAAGGAGAGGTTCCTGTCCAAGCTCAAGCCCGCATTCTTGGAACAGGAGGATGAACTCTGGCAGGAGTGCAAACAGACGGGATACCTCGTTTTTGAAGCTAACCATCCTGAGATGATCGCTTCCTTCCAGTCTCGGGTTCTAAAAGGACAGTCCACGACAGAAGAGCCTGAGACCTTCAACCTGGCTGCCAAGCAGGCGGAAAGGAACAAGAAATTCAATATGAGGAGGAGATAGAGATGGTTCTGAGAAAAGTGACCACGCCCAAGACCGGGCCGCTCAGTTCTATCCCTGCAGCTGGCAGGATAGCTTTTGGTGCTGCGATTATCAACAATGGAACGGATCAGGCCGTATATGCCTCTGCAGCTGACACGGATGAGATTCTAGGGTTCGCAGTACAGCCAGCCAATAACGTGGTCCTGAGAAGCGACGGATTCTATCAGCAGTACGATGATGTGCCTTACGCCAACAGCGGTGAGATCAATGCTCTGGCGATCGCACTCGGTGCCACAAATATCATCAAGGGCGACTTCCTTGAAGTGGCCGCTTTGGGTGGTGCGGGTGGTTCGGGTGCCTGGGGAGTACTGGCTGAGGCTGGCAACCAGGCAGGAGCTACCAAGACTATAACGTCCGTTGCTCAGGCCGCAGAGAGCGTTACCCTGGCGGCTTCCATGGCAACTCCCGCGGCTGGCGTAGCAATCGGCGATGCTCAGATCACAATGGCTGCTGGTGCTATCGCAACCATGGGGCTGGTCGAAGGTGATTATGTTATGCTCAGGGACGCAGATGGCGACACCCAGCTCAATAGGGTCAAGTCTCTGACAGCGACTGTGATCACCTTGCAGGAACCTTCCACGGTAGCTCTGACTGTGGCAGATAACGATCTTGTGCACCGGGTTGCTCAGATCAAAGTTAAGATTCTCTGAGGTGTTTTATTCATGGTAGGGGAGTTAAATTGGGGTGCAGGTCTCCCTATGGAGATCATTACCAACATGAGGAAGTCCATTGAGGAATTCCAGAATGTGAACATCGACGGCTACATAGCCAGGAACGCTCTATACGTCCGGACTCTGAACAATCCAAACATCCGCCGGGATGTGGTCCGGAGGGTGGATATGGCCGCCGCTCCAGATGGCATATCTCGGGCTCAGATCTCTGCTGGAGGCACTATCCCGGATGAGATCACGACCGGCGCTAAGGAAGACATCCATCCTATCTGGTGGATCGCCGATGCCGTCATAATGAATGAAGCGGAGATCAGCATTGATCCAACCAGATGGGATCTGGATGTCAGAGTGGCTATGCTGGAATGCCAGAGAAGAGAGAATTATACGGCCATCAATGGCGATGCCAATCACAACATCACTGGCATCGTCGGAGCTGCTCAGGCCAATCCCAGGGGTAGCATAGTGGCCTCTGGTGCCTCGGGTAACCAGGAGAATAATTCTGGAGCCTGGGATGGCTCTGAACAAGACGGAAAGATGGACCCCTATGAGGATCTGAGGCTGGCAACCGGCATGGTCAATCCCGAGTTCCCGAGATCCTCGCTCAACCTTCTGGGTCGGCCCGAATCTCTGAACTACCTCTGGTCCAAGAACGAGTTCAGAGAGACGTATGTCTCTGAGATCGCGGGATTATTTGGCCGGGCCGATGGGTCCACCGACTTTCTCATTCCCTGCGACTATATGCCCGCCAATACGGTTTACGTAGTAGCAAAGCACATGAATGCCGGTGAGATTGTAATCGCCCAAGATTACGATGTGGACGCGGACTATCCCAGACAGAAGGGCAAGAACCGCTACGCTGAGATCGGCGGCTGGGTTGGCTTCGAGATCCACGATCCATCTGGTTTTGTGCAGGTAGCCATCAACTGAGGGGCGACCATGGGAATGAATCCAAGAGGGTTTTTGAGGACATGGTCACGGCTAGATGGTGGCAATGTCCGAAAAAATTCCATAACTAAGGATAAGCTGACGGGCGGCTTCCTCAAAACCACGCTGGCGGACGGTACGGCAGCTGCGACCGACGTGACCGTTACGGGCATTGCCCTGGGCGATGAGCTGGTAGCGGTCTTGTCCCTGTCCACCAAGGCCGATATCAAGACCTTGGAGAACCGGACTTCGGAATATACCGTCGGTGCAGGAAAGCTGGTGAAGGCGGCGGGCACTGATGAGACAAACAACCAGCTTATCATCATATATCTGGATCTGACATGAATTCGTCCGATCTGATATAATTTCTAGAATAATACCTCGGGCTGCCAGTGAGGCGATTTTTCGTGATCATATTTAAGGGATCAGTGGGCGATGAGATTATCCTGAATACCGGGCACGACCTGGAAGATGCCACCAAGATCGAGATGCGTGTGATAACACCATCCGGCTCTAATGAGGTATGGGATGCTGTGGCTCATACAACTCCTGAGCACATTGTCCATACAACCCTGGAAGGGGAGATGGTTGATGAGGGCATCTATATTGTCCGGGCCTATGTCGAATGGGAAGAGCTTCATTCGTACTTAGGCAAGCCGGTTCTGGTTCATTGTCTAGATATCTCATACGTCGTTCCTATCAATGAAGTGCGCCGAATGATCCAGGATAAAAACCCTGACCGGCCACTACTGAGCGATGAAGAGATTTATGATTCCTTAGCAGCTTCCGGGGGCGATACCCTTGCCGCTTCCCTGGCTTGTGCCGAAGCCCTGGTTGCCAGGGGAGCACATAAGGTCTCCAAGAAGATAGGAGATCGACAGATCAACTATTCTGACCTGCTGGGGCATTATCAAGCCCTGGTCGAAGTCCTGCAAGCCAAGATACAGCAACGAGATTTCAGCCATGGAACTTACCGGGGCGGTAAAGTCGAAGACAAATATCCTATCAAATTTTTATATTCAGATGCAAATTAAAAAGGTGAGGCTATGGGAGATATCGACTGGCTTGAATGCGTTCCTTTTGAGGGTCCGGAATCGCAGTGGCCCACGGGCATGGCCCATCTGCCACCTGGCATTAGTGTGATGGACTTGCTGAAGGAAGGCAGCGTGAAAAGGACCAGGTCCGGTGGGATTCTCAAACTGGAGATAGACGAGGAGGTCTATGAAGCCCTGGTGGAGACCTATGGTCCAAAGCAGATTTTGATCGCCACCGCCGGTGGTGGCCGGATCACTCGGGAGGAGTGGTATAGACAGTTCAACAAATCGGATGGCTTGAGGCTGGCTATCATCCGAGAACTGAACAAGGGTGAAGAGGAAACCAAATCCTTCGAGATCGGAAAATGAAAAATTTTAGGAGGCAAACGAAATGGTAGATGAGAGAATCAACACGGATGTGAAATTTGTGTCCACCGTTATTGTCGGTGGATATGAATCGTTTGTTGAGAAGAACGCCAGGATGATGAGCTACCTCAAGGGCGAGATCGAGGAGCTTCAGACGATGATCAATAAGCTCCAGTCCACCGACATCCAGGCCGGGTACCTGCCAGACGACGACCACGATATCATCAAGTCCCTGGATGAAATCGTGGAGGAAGTCGATAAGAACCTGGCTGTACTCGGAAGTGCCATAAAGGGCCTGAGCGACAGCGCAAAGGTCACGCTGGAAGCGGCTGGATACATGAGGTTATCCAAGGACCAGGCTGCCATCAAGACCTATCCGGAGTGAAATTCTCCGGACACTTTTTTATTATGCATAATGATACGGCTTCCCGCTACGGGATAGATGAGATCGATTATAAGAGGTGAAACGCAATGAGTTTGAAAGGTTGGAGAACATACATCGCTGCAACGCTGGTGTTCGTCACCGGCCTGTTAGAGTTTGTCGATGAGGTTGCAGCGGCTGATTATATAGGGGGGTATATCGGCCTGGAAGGATCTATCATCCTGATGGCATGCGGTGCCGTTTTCGGTATTCTCCGGAAGCTGACCGATACTCCTGCTAAGATCTGAGTCCATTCCAGGTGATCTGTCAGTGGATCTTCATGCCAGGGTATGTGTGCTTGAATCCGATTCCAAGCGCCATGAAGAAGACATCAACCAGCTCTACGGGAAGGTATCATCGCTGGAGGTTTGTGCCTCCAGCCTTCCCGATATCAAGGAATCGTTGAAAGGCATCCAGCAAGAGATCAAGACGCTCAGTGTATTTGTTCACAGTTCCAAAGGAAAAAGTATAGCATATCTTACAGTTCGTGAGTGGGCAATCCTGGCTATAGCTGCAATAGGATTATTACTCAATAATATAATGTTTAAGTGATATTTAATGTCTTTGATCGATGACTTCAAGGACGAGATGGCCCAAACCGTGACCATCTATCCCTATCAATCCAATAATGGTTGGGGGGACCAATATGGGGATGGGGCTTCTTATCCGTGCGCTGTATGCCATCGCAAAATAGAAGTTAAGAGAAAGGGCGGCGATAGCTTCGTATCTTCCTTGCAGATACATCTCGATAAATCTGTTGCAGTATCTGCCAGAGATAAAGTGGAGTTCGATGGAGAAATCCTTGTGGTCTTGGACGTTAGCACAGAATACGATATAGAAGAGCCTTCAGAGATCTATGCTAGGGTGATTTATGCCTAAAGTAGTCTGGCGGGCGGATGCTATTCTCAGGCAGGTTGAGGAGAACGCCTTAAACGGAGCTGAAGAATGGGCGCGGGCGGATGTCCTGCCACTCTCCCAGGAGAATTGCCCGGTCGATTCGGGGACTATGAGGGGGACTGGGTCAGTCGTCCGAGAAGGCAAGACAATAGAAATTGGATTCGGCGGACCGTCTGTGCCCTATACAGTCAGACAGCATGAAGATCTGACCCTGGATCATCCGACGGGTCAGGCCAAATGGCTTGAAAACGCCTTTAACTGGCGGTTGCCTATGCTGCCAGGCAGAATTGAGCAACGGGTGAGGAGCGTTTTATGACCGACGTTGTAACGGATATGATCAATGCCATTGTAGCTGCGGGGCACGCCACAGGGGTTGGCTTGGACATATTTGCTATGTATATCAGGCCAATGCCTGTTTCACAGATAGCGGTTTTACCCACCGGGGGATTAAATCCCATAGTTAGCACGGATTCGGTGCATGGCAGACCGGGTGTACAGATCCATATAGTAGACTCGGATCTTGCATCGGCATGGAATAAGGCAAATGGTATCTGGAGCACGTTTTCAAACACAGATGCTGTCGGTCAAGCCATTTGGGCTGCCAGGTCTGGGCCTCTTTATATGGGCCAAATGGAAGACGGACGACATAAAGTCATAGTCGAATTCCAGGTATTTGCATAATTCTATTTTATTCGTATTTTCTCAGTCTTTGAAGCTTGTTTGGAGGCATATGTATGACAACAGATGCTAAGAGTGGAATGAAGGGTTCCCTCTGGGTATGCGCAACCCAGGAAGGAACGTATCAAAAAGTTGCTGAGCTGACAGATTTGCAGCTTAGGATCGACGCGGAAGAAATCGAGGCCACGCACACTGATTCTGGTGGTTGGGGTGACAAGATCGCCGGAAAGAAGCAGTGGGAGATAACACCAAAGAACAACCTCATCACCACAGATACGAACGGTTATGGGGTTTTAATGAACGCCTTGCTGGGAGATGATACCACGCTCTATTTCAAGATCCTGAGCGAGGGGACACCCACAACCAATCCCGTTGGTTGGCAGGGAGCTGGCAGAGTTCTGGGTGGTCTACTCACATTGGCCGGTCAGTCCACAGCTCAGAAAGTTGATTGGACAATAAAAGGCAACGGTCCCTTGTCTGTAATTAGCTGAGGTGGTTCATGACTACCTCAGCCATATCTGGATTAAGTGCTTCCTTATATAGGGACGATCCGGAAAATCCTTCAGTCACATTCACCAATGTACCCCTGGTGGACTCCGGGGACCAAATTCACTGGCAGGCACCACGGGGACACCGCTATTGGGATGGTGCCTATTCTATCACAATTGAAAAACAGGTAGGTGGATCGGGCGACTGGATAGACATAACCGATCAATGTCAAATCAACTACCTAAGAGGCCGCGTAACGGTTGATACCGCCCTGGGTGCTACTGATTTAGTGAGGGCTTCGGGTAAACGCAGGGATGAAGACGATTTCATAAAAATTGCCAATCTATATGATGCCAAACTCACCATAAACGGTAGTGAGATCGATATCACAACGTGCGAAGATAAGGGGTGGGGCGCAAAGATGGCATCTTTTTTGGGCTGGGAGCTAAGCGCCGGGGCTTATTACTATGCAATAGAAGATCATGCCAATCTGTTATCCGAGGAGATGATCGCTAAGATCTACGCATTTAATAGACAAGGCTATCATACGTCGGATTTCAATCCTTCCACCGATATCAGTGGAAGCACCGATGACAGCTTCAAGATCCAGCTTGATGATGAACCTAGCCCTTCCTTAGTGACTCTGACGGTTAGTGGGAAAAATAGTGGTGCCTTGATAGCCAGCGAAATGCAATCTAAGATCAGGGCGCTTGGAGCACCTTATGATACAGTGACCGTGAAATTTTTGGGCGGTAGATATAAGATAATTTCCGGCACGAGAGGTCCAACAAGCAAGGTGAGGATTCTGAACGCCGATACGAAGAACATAGCAGACAGCCTGAAGATCGGCACTGAGAACGGCGGCATAAACACCGACGGATCGGCGTATTCTTTTGTAGGCAAAGGCGCTCTGAACAGCATTGAGAATATGGTGGCAAACCCCAACGATGCCCAGAAGGAGACTCTGACCTTCAAGGGCCGGGGCGAAATATATCCGGAGAGCTGAAATGAGGGACATTATAGTTGAGATGGATGAGGTTCGGAAATTCAGATGGACCTGGGATGCTATTCAGAAATTTGAATCCAGGGCAAAGAGCATCCTAAAGAGGCAGGATATTCTGCAGCCTGGTATGACCACTCATACCGGCCATGTTCTGACAGCATATATCAGAATGGCCGATATCCTGGAGGCCGCGGTAGGGGCCGTTATTGGTAATCCCGAAGCAGCCAAGGGGGCTATCGAGGCATACCTGGAGAAAGGCGGCGATCTTGAGACTCTGCAACTGAAGATCTATGAGGCATATCTGGTGGCAGCCGACCCTTCTTCCTTGGAGAATTGGGAAGCCGATATTCGCATGGAAGAGGAGACCAGGCGGATCAACCGCGAGAAGGCGAACGCGAAGCTGGAAATTGCCCGGCTGGAGCTAGCAGACGACCTGGCAAAGATCGAGAGGCTGAAGAAGCTGGCAGAGAATCAACCGGGGACGACGAATT
>JAXDAR010000014.1:0-11284 GCA_034679645.1 Methanothrix sp.
CTCGGCCAGGGCTGGGAGAAGTCCATCTAATCCCTTCAGACACATTCGCCCCCCGCACTGCACACCCATATCTCCCTGCAGGGTAAGATCCAGATGATCCGAAGGATGCCGGGCAGGCCCGGCCATCTTACCGGAACAGGGCAGGCCTTGATGTGGATCTTCGACTCGTACTATAAGGGCTCAGTGCAGCTTTGGGGCAGAGAGAACGGCCCGGTCAGGGTCAGCGCTCCCTTTCCCAGTTCATTTTATATGCACCTGAATGATCCTCCCGCCTACCGGGAGATGCTGGCAGCATTGGAGGGCCTATACCGGGTGGAAGAGTGCAGTTTCAGGACCATCTTCGGCCCTCTAGAGGGCTACAGGATCTTCGCCGGCCGCAAGGTGGCGGAGAAGATCGAAATCCAGACCCGCTACTCCGTCCAGCTCTACAATGTAGACGTCAGGCATGACCAGTGGTATATGGCCGAGAACGACCTCTTCCCCTGTGGGGAAAGGGATGAGTCCCGCTTCTCTGCTGATTTCCCCGTTCCCCTGACCCGTCTGGAGGTGGAGGTAAAATCAGGAGGCTCAGGAGGAACAGGAGGCGCAGAAAGAGCAGAAGGGGCAGAAGGAGCGGAAGGGGCAGGGAGCAATCCCCTCCCGCCCGGAGCGGAGATATCCTCCATCCAGATCTGCAGGGGCAGGAAGAGACGGCTGAATGGACCGGAGAGGACGGTCATAGCCGACCTGATGGAGCTGATCCGCTCCTACAACCCGGACCTGATCCTCTTTCCCTATGCCGATAGCTGGGTCCCGGCAATGGTCCGAAAGGCGGAAAGATACGGCATCGAGCCGGCCTTCAGCCGCAGCGGCTGGTTCAAATCGATGGCCTCCAAATCCTACTGGAGCTACGGCCGGGCCAACCACAAAGAGGGCGCTCTCATCCCTGAGGGCCGGGTGCTCATAGACACTGCCAGGAGCTTCGTCTATCGAGAAGGTGGGCTGAAAGGAGTGCTGATGGCCTCCCGCCTCTCCGGTCTCTCTCCCAACCTCACCTCCCGCTTCACCCCCGGCACACTGATCTCCAGCTACGAGGTCTTTGAGGCCCTGCGTCGGGGAGTGGCCGTCCCCTTCCGGAAGAGCGATGCGGAGTGCGTAAGGAAGATCACCGATCTTCGGGCCTGCGACCGGGGAGGGATGATGTTCCAGCCCCAGCCCGGGGTGTACGAACGGGTCCATCAGATCGATTTTACCTCTTTATACCCCTCTATCATTGTGAAGTACAACCTATCCCCGGAGAGCCTGGAGCATCCGGAGGTGAAGGGCTTTCTCGCCACAGTGATCTCTTCATTGCTCAACCTCAGAATCGAGACCAAAAGGCGGAAGAAGACCGATCCCGCGTACCGAGGAATCGACTCGGTTCTGAAGTGGATGCTCGTGACCTGCTTTGGCTACACCGGCTACAGGAATGCGAAGTTCGGCCAGATCCAGGTACATGAGAGGATCACCGCTATCTCCCGCGATCTGCTCATGGATATCAAGGAGCTGGCCGAGGACATGGACTTCGAGGTCCTGCACGGCATTGTGGACTGCCTCTGGGTCAAAGGCGAGCCCATATCGAAATACAAAGAAGCAGTGGAGCAGATGACAGGCATTCTCACCGAGGTCGACAGCTTCGACTGGATAGCTTTCCTCCCCATGGCCGACGGCTGGGGGTCGTACACCCGCTACTTCGGCCGGCTGGATAAAGGCAAGATGAAGGTCCGGGGAGTGGCCGTGCGGAGAGGTGACACCCCTCGCTATGTGCAAAGGATGCAGACGGACCTGTTTGAGCTTTTGGCAGGGGCGGAAAGCAGTGAGGAGATCCGCCTCTTGAGGCCCCAGGCAGAGGAGGTGCAGAGAAGGTACAGACTGGGGCTTATGGATGCCGGGGTCGAGGTGCAGGAGCTGTCTGTGCACCGCCGGCTGAGCAGGACCAGGTATTCTCACCGCTGTGCTGAGGCCTCTGCCGTCCGGGCCCTGAAGATCGCAGGCCGGCGTCCTGCTCCCGGAATGGAGGTCGGGTATGTGGTGGCGGATGCCGGACGCTGGGAGGTGGATCTGGAGGAAGAGGCATCAGAGTATGATGCCGGCTACTACGATAAGCTGCTGGAGAAAGCCTGGGAGGAGGTGGCCTTCGTCTTCAGAGCCTAGACGGGAAGCAGAAAGCATGAAGCTTGATTCTCAGATGGGTGGGATGAGCAGGGATTCGCCTTTACTGCCGCTCATGCTCATGTTGCGATCGATGGCTGCGTCAAGCTCATTCATTCTGACTGGCTTATTGATGAAGTCGTCCACCCCTGCGGTAAAGCATTGCTCGCGACAGAACTCCGGATCAAAGGAGGTGATGACTATTATTTTGGGTCCCTGTGGCCAGCGGCTGCGGATAATTCTGGTAGCCTCGATACCATCCATCTTTGGCATCTGGATGTCCATGAGCACCAGATCGTAAGCCCGGCTTTCCAGGGCCTGCAAGACCTCCTGGCCATTCGCCGCCAGGTCCGCCCGGTGGCCTAGCCTCTGGAGCATGAGCCGGGCTACCTTCTGATTCACCGGATTATCCTCGGCAAGGAGGATGTTCAGAGTGGATCTGGTTGTCATTCTGCCAGGAAGGATGACGCTGTTACTATAAGAATTTATCATTTATATTTAATTACATCCGATACTTTTGCTCCATCGGGACGCTCTCTCGCGTAAAGGCACTGAAAGCATCAAGTGGACAATCGCAAGGAATTAATCCGATGGCAGCAGTTTCCTTTTGAGGGGAAAGGATGCCATCGATGAGAATTCTGTCCTGGAATGTGAACGGCCTGAGAGCCATCTATAAGAAGGGTTTTGTGGACTGGATTATTAAAGACCGTCCCGATGTGCTCTGTCTGCAGGAGATCAAGGCGGCGGAGGATCAGATACCCGCGGAACTCAAGAGCCTTCCTGGTTACCTATCTTATTTCAGCCCCGGCGGGAGAAAAGGGCGGGACGGAGTGGCCCTGATGAGCAGGACGAAACCACTGCGCCTAGAGTACTCATTGGGCTTTGAGGATCTGGATGATGAGCAGAGGGCTATTGTTGCCGATTACGGGGATTTTCTCCTATTTGATGTCTACTTCCCCAACGGCAAGGCCTCAAAGGAGAGGCTGAGCTACAAGATGAGGTTCTATGATCTGTTCCTCGATCTCATGGACCGGCTGACGGCTGAGGGCCGGGACATTGTGATCTGCGGTGACGTCAACACCGCCCATAAGGAGATCGATCTTGCCCGGCCAAAGCCGAATGAGAAGATCTCCGGCTTCCTGCCAGAGGAGAGGGCCTGGATCGACCGATTGCTGGAACACGGCTTCCTGGACACCTTCAGAATATTTCACCCCGAGGGGGAGAGGTACTCATTCTGGGATAGCAAGACCCGGGCGCGCGAGCGCAATGTGGGCTGGAGGATCGATTACTTCTTCGTCTCAGAGGGCATGCGAGATCGGGTGAAATCGGCTTTCATCCTCGATGATGTCTATGGCTCAGACCACTGTCCGGTGGGAATAGAGATTGAGGGTGGCTGACGGCTGAGTTTCGAGGAAAAAGGTTTTATTGGTTGTTGCCAATAGACTTCCAGGCTATATTAAAGGAGGGATAATGAATTGAGGACCGCCGGGCAGATTCCCTGGTACCTGATCGCATCCATTCTATTCTCTTTATCAGCTCTTGCTCTGGCTAATCTTCTTGCTCCGCCCCTGAATGAGATCGGCTCATACATTGCTCTGGCTCTGGTGGTGCTCATCCCGGGTTACCTTGTCGTTCTCTTCCTATTTCCCTCTGGAGGCGACCTGGATTTTGGCAGACGCCTTCTTCTCTCTTTTGCCGCCTCACTGCTTTTGGCAGGGCTCATAAGCCTGATTCTGTATCTCACCCCCCGGGGGCTCAAGCCCGCATCCCTGGCCACTATTCTCTCTTTTCTAATCCTATTTCTCGCCGCCTTATCCTATCTCCGCTGGCGTGCCCTGCCCAGCCGCAGGAGGTTCATCATCGGCGCGAAGAGGGGATATCGTGCTGGAAGGCCGGTAGGCCGGGCATCCCGGAGCTTGATCTCCCGCCGGGGCCCTCTTCTGATTGCCCTGGTCGCAGTCCTGATTTTAGCCGGCCTCTCCCTGGCTATCTACCACTATCATCCAGACATGAATCTCTTCTCCTCTCAGGAAAGGTATACCCAGCTGGAGGTCACCTGGCCGGAAAGCGAGATCGATGATTCATCTGAACCGGAATACACGACGCTTACCGCCGGCCGGGAGCTGGAAGCGCGGGCGAGAATCGAGAACCATGAGGGCAGCCCGCTGAATTACTCCCTGCGGCTGGTCTTCGACAACTCCACCATCTTCGTCAAGGGTCTGCGTCTGGAGGACAATGAGACCTGGGATAGCATGCTGGGCTTTGTGCTGGGGGGACAGCCGGGCAATAAGAGGCTTGATCTGCTTCTCTTCAAGGAAGTGGAGAGCGCGAACCCTTACAAATCCGAGCATCTTTCGGTCGACCTGATCGATGATCGATCCAGTGACCCGGATACAGTGGAAAACAGCAGCAACGAATCGGCTGAAAGCTCTGCCAGCCTGCCCGTTTCATTTGAGGAGACGACAAAGGTCACCGTCCTCAGCGCCGGAGGCGGTGGCGGAGTCAGTGGATCTGCAGCCGCCAGCCCTTCCGCAAAATCGCAGAAGGAAACAGAAAAACCGATTGATAAAGAGATAGAAAACCAGCCTGCTGCAAATGATGCCGCCGAGATTGCTTCCTCGACCGGAGCTTTAGCCCCCGGCAGCGAGGCAGAAGCCCAGCCCACGGCCAGCATGATCTCCGAGGAGACTGAGTCCAGCCCAGGTGCAGTCTCGGCGGAAGAAGCGGCTTCCAAGGACACTGCCCTGCCCGCGAGCGCATCCGGCCCGGAAAATACATCCGCATCTGCCTCAGCATCCATCTCTGCACCCCCATCCATTCCGGCATCTGGTAATCTATCCTCATCCTCATATGATAACCTCTCTTCAGCGGCAGAATCAGGGTCGCTATCGACTGCCAATGCGCCGTCTGCAGATGAGCAGGTCAATCCTGAGCCCAAGGACGCTGCTGTGGCCGATCAGCCGGTCGAGGAGGCCACCACCACTGTCCAATCCGCAGAAAAAGATGCAGTTACCAACCAGCCGCCGGTTCTGCAAAGCCTCCAGCCGGACCGGTCCAGCCCGCAGACAAAGGGAACAGCGATCATCTGGAGGGCAGGTGCAGAAGATCCGGAGGGGGACAGAATCCTCTATCGCTTCCTTCTCAACGGCACCGAGGAGAGAAAATGGTCCAAGTCCAACAGCTGGAGCTGGTCCACCCATTATCTGCCTGCGGGCGAATATACCATCACCGTCCAGGCTATGGACGGTCTTCACTCCCCTCCTGACTCTGCCGACAGCTCTCTTGATGCCAGCATGACCATCCTGGAACCAAACCAGCCTCCCATTTTGAAGGACCTGGAAGCGGACCCGAAGAGCCCCGGCCCTCTGGGCTCCCTGATCACCTGGACCGCCGCGGCAACAGATCCAGACGGAGATGATCTTTCCTATCGTTTCCTCCTCGATGGCCATGAGGCGTCCGGCTGGTCGCCATCAAACTCCTGGGCATGGAACAGCTCCGGATCTACGGCGGGAGACCATGAGGTCACCGTCCAGATAATGGATGGAGCCCATGCCAGCCAGGACTCCTTTGACAGCGAATTGAACCGCCCTTATACCCTGATGGAATCGATGACATCTCCGGCGGTGAATTCTGCTGCGCCAACTGCAATCTCACCAGATGACCATGATTTAGCTGGCGCATCCTCCAATCAGATCCCGGTGATCGCGAGAATCGGGGCGGATGCCAATAGTCCGGTCCAGATCGGTGCGATCATAAACTGGACTGCCCAGGCCACCGATCCCGATGGAGACGGTCTATCCTACAAGTTCCTCCTCGATGGCCAGGATATGACCGGCTGGTCCTCTTCCCCATCCTGGAACCAGAATACATCCGCTGCACTGCCCGGCACCCATAAGATCACCGTCCAGGTAAGGGACGGCAACCACGCCTCTGCAGACTCTTTCGATGGCTCAATGGATGCGTCATTCACCCTGGTGGAGAAAAATCAGCCGCCTGTCCTCCTGAGCCTTGAGCCGGACCTCTCCAGCCCTCGGATTCCGGGGGAGACAATCGTCTGGAAGGCGGAGGCAAATGATCCGGATAATGATCCCATCCTCTACAAGTTCCAACTCGAAGGCAAGGACATGGTCCGGTGGTCGGAATCAAATACCTGGAGCTGGTCCACCCGCGGACTCGCCGCTGATGATTACCGGATCACCGTCCTGGTCAGGGACGGCCGACACGAATCCGAGTATTCGTTCGACGGCTCTCTGACAGAAAGCTTCACCCTCAACAGCGCCATAGATCAGCAGATAGACCAGCTGATGAGCCAGAGGGGCTTTGAAGCCTCAGAAGATGCTGATGATTATCGCTCCTCCGATATCCGGCTTAAGGTGGCCGATCAAAAAGCCTGAATGGATTAGATTTAAGTTCGTTGCCCCTCCAATACCTGCTTCTATCCATGAAGATCCTTCAGGTATCTCCCTATTTTCCTCCCCACCTGGGCGGGGTTGAATATCATGTGAAAGAGCTGGCCGACGGACTGAGCAGGAGAGGCCACCAGGTGACTGTGGCCTCTTCATGCGGAAAGTGGAATGCCGGATTCGTCCGCATTCCCAGCATCGACCTTTTTTATGTTCCCGTTCCCATCAAGCGACCCAATTTTAAGGCAGACATATATCACAGCCATGTGCCCAGCCCCCTGTTTGCCTTCATGCTCCGGGACTCCTCACCCCATGTGGTCACCTACCATAACGATGTTGTGATCCCGGGGAACCTGAATGGACACAACCTCCCCCGTTCCATCGGATCGGCGGTGGAGGGGATAAACCGGCAGATCATCCGGCCGGTCCTGGACCGGACAGAAATCGTGATATCCACCACAAAAAGCTATGCTGAAACCTCTCCCGTCCTGAAAGACTACCTTCATAAGATCAGGATTGTGCCCAATGCAGTGGATATATCTCTCTATCCACAGGGCATAGAGAAGAAAAGCTATGTTCTCTATGCTGGCAGGCTGTTGCACTACAAAGGAATTGAGTCCCTGATCCGGGCCATGAGCGAGGTGCAGAAGAAGACCGACATCGAGCTGCTCCTGGTGGGCGACGGCTACGACCGCCGCCGTCTGGAGGAGCTGGCCAGAAAGCTTCGTGTCAGGGCCAGGTTCACCGGCAGGCTGGACCGGGCAAGCTTTATCGATGCCCTCGCTCACGCCGAGGTTCTGGTCCTCCCCACCCAGAACCGGCTGGAGGCCTTCGGCATAGTCCTTCTCGAGGCCATGGCCTGCGAGACTCCCGTCCTGGCCTTCAACACCCCTGGGGTGGCAGAGGTGGCAGGAGAAGGGGGGATGATCTACTCCAGCCCGAAAGAGCTGGCTGATATGATACTGGAGTTGCATGAGAGCCCGAACCTGAGGAGAAACCTGGGCCAGAAGGGTAGGACGGCGGTGGAGGAGAAGTACTCCTGGTCAGGGGTCCTGGATCTGATGGAGTCGGTCTACAATGAGGTGGCATGATGTGGCCTGAGAGAGATCCTGGGTCAATAAGTATTTACAGAATAGATTAGGCATCCAACTGATGAATGAGAGATTGAAGGCCACATTGTTCGCCGCCCTGATGAGCCTTGCCTCCATTATTTTCATACTGCATTATACAGATGCTGATTTCAGTTGGGAGATGATCACCCGGGTCAGCGCAGGATTCCTGATAATGGCGGTTGGCCTTCATGTGCTCTCCTGGATGATTTACGCCCTCCGGCTCAAGCTGCTTGCGTCCATGGCCGGCCACCAGATAAGCTTCTCTCTCTCCTTTCGATGTACTCTGGCCTCATACTTCCTGGCCGCCATTACGCCCTCTTCGGCGGGAGGAGAGCCTCTGCGAGTCAAGATCCTGGCAGATGACGGCATGAGCTATGGAGGTGCGACGGCAGTGGTGATAAGCGAGAGGCTGCTTGACAGCATATTCTTCTTAACCTCGCTGGCTGTATTTCTCATGATCTCCGGCTTTTTCGCCGGCTTCGGCATCAAGGTGGGTGCCATCTTCCTCTTCTTTCTCCTGGTTTTCCTGTCATTTCTAAGGCAGCTTATCATCCGCCCGAAGAGGATCGCCCGTCTGATGGAGTGGATCAAGGAGAAGACCGGGAACAGAGCCATCGTCCTCTCCCTGGAGCGGGAGATCTGGTTATTCCGGGATGCAGGGATTCAACTGGTCAAAGAGACAATGCGCTGCCTTCCGGTGCTGGCGGCGATGACGGCAATCATCTGGTTTGCCGATTTTCTCGTTCCCTCTGCCCTATTGGCTGGCATGTCCCAGGATCCCAGCATTATTCTCTCGGTGACCGCCCAGAACATCCTGGCCATAGTGAGCCTCATTCAGTTGACCCCTGGGGCCAGCGGCATATCGGAGCTGGGCATGAGCTACCTGTATTCCACCTTTGTCTCTCCCGCACTGCTGCTGCCTCTTATCGTCCTGTGGCGTTTGATCACCTATTTCCTGAACATCGTGGTGGGTGCAGCATTCGCCGGGGCGAGCATCAATGGAATGATGAAAAAATAAAAAAAATTTGTGGCCTGCAGACCGCCTTCTGGCCTGCAGCGGTAATCTCTCCGGATTACCCGCACTCTTTTCCGTCTAGTTCCCGCCCAGGATATAACCGATGATCCTGCCATAAGCAGGCCTGGCCACCAGCGTTCCCAGGAACACACCGATGATGATGATCAGGGCGAATCCGGTCAGAGCGCCAAAGCCCATGTAGAGCAATGGCAGCATGGCCACAACCGTGGTCGCCGCTGCGCCCAGGATGATGGCGAAGGCGCGGGAGAGCCGGCCTAAATAGACCTTGCTGCTTGCCGCGGCGGTCGGTTTGCCCACGCCGGCCTTCTCCGCTGCCTCAGCTGCTCTCTCCTTAACGCTCCGCTCGCTTGCCACAGGCGCGGCCTCTCCTCCCTTAATCACCTCGTCGGTGATGATGACCAGCTGATCGACGCCCGTCCCTATCACCATGATGATGCCGGCCAGGCTGGCCAGATCAAGCTGCCATTTGGCCAGGGACCAGACGCCCAGCATCATAATCACCTCGCTCAAGGAGGTGAAGAGCATGGGCAGCACAATTCTCCTCTCCCGGTAGCGGTAGTATATCATACCTGCAACAGCTAAGAGGGCAATCAGACCGGCTATCACCATCTGGATCTTGAACTGCTTGCCCAGAGCGGCTGACACCTGGCCCGATCCCACTATCTCCACATTGACCGGCAGAGCGCCCTCTTGCAGGTGAATTTGAAGCTGCTTTGCCTTCTGGGAGCCCTCGTCTCCTCCGCCAACCCGTGCCTCCAGCCCTCGCGATGGCACCTTCTGCAGGCTGCTTGCCAGCTCTGGAGAGAGGGGGGCGCTGAAGATCTCATCTTTATCCAGGTACATGGATATGGGGTGAGCTTCCGGATCCTTTACTGCACCGGTATCAATCGATGCCTTCTGGAAGGCTGCCGCTCCCTCTTCAGAGAGGGTGAAGGGCACTCCCCACTGACCTTGCTGATCTCCCCGCGGAATATCCACAGACTCGACTGCATCTCCATAGAGGACGTGCATGGTCTGGTTGTCCTCGGTCTGGATTCTGATCTCGAACTTGCCCGGCTTGCCCACTACATCCTGAGCCGAGGCCACATCCATTCCCGCCAGGTCGATGAGGATGTACTTGTTGTCCACCATTCTTACTCTGATGTCCTGCAGCCCGAGTCGGTTGAGCTTGGAGTCCAGGACCTTCTTCGTATCCTCCACGGTCTCCTGGGTCAGGCCTTCGATGAAGGTATCCTCGCCTGCAGGCACCCTTCCGCCCACGGGGGCGAGGAGGGCATCAAGGGATTCCCTGGTGACATTGGTTCTGATCTCATACACGACCGGAGCGAACTGCACAATCTTGACGTCGGAATCAAGGCCCTTCTGCAGATAGTTACTGATTATGGTCTCGGGAGTAGCAGGGATGGTGATCTTGGTGGCGTCAGCGAGCTGCGCTATCTGTGCGCCTATGTATCCCAGGTCATCGGGAAGGGTTGCATTGACGCTTCCCGGCACAGTCACAATATAGCTGTCGCCATGCCTCTCCACAGAGTTGGTATCAAACTGGTATTGAAGAATGCTCTCTGGATCGACATCCACCTGGGCCATAGATCCCTGAAGCTTGAGCTGGAGGTACGATCCTCCCTGCAGGTCCAGGCCGTACTTCAGGCCGAAGGCACCAATGCAGATTATGGCCAATGCCAGGAATAGAGCGAACAACATCACTCTCTTGTCCCTGGCCAGATCTTCTATCAGGCTCATCTCTTCTGCCCCCTTGTGGCCTTACGAGGCTGGCCCAGGTACCATCTCAGCCCCTGAGCATTGGTGATCCAGGTATTGAATACATCTGCTGCCAGGCCGAAGATGAGAACGGTTGACATATCGGCTATGACATCCATTCTGCTGAATGAGGGCAGTATTAGGTGAAGAAGGTTGGAGACGAGTATAAGGGCGATCACCGCAGAAAATGTGGTTGAGGCCATGGTCAGTCCGGTGCCCATTGCACCTTTTATCTTCTCATCCACTGTGCCTTTGCGCTTTAAAACCCTCATGGTGAGCAGAATATCGGTATCAACCGAGTAGCCGATGAGCATGAGCAATGCCGCCACTGTTCCCAGGGAGAGCTGGACTCCGGTCAGATTCATTGATGCCGCTGTTGTCAGTATATCAGCCAGGGCGCAGAGCACCACCAGAAATGAGACGACGACCTGCCTGAATACTATGAAGACCACTATCGCCATGAGCAGAAATGAGATCGGAAGATATCTTACCACCTGAGCCTGGAGGTTTTGGCTGTAAATAGGTCCCATGTGTCTGATCTCAGCATTATCGCCATATTTGTCGACTGTCTGCTGGGCAAGGGCGGTGTATTCCTCATCGCTCATGGGGCCGAACTGAATCATGTATCGGCTGCCCACATCTCTCACGTCTGCCAGAGGGTATTTATCATACTCTCCGACCACGGCATCTTCTGACTCTGTAGCGGGCACTGTTACCAGCGTGCCTCCTGTGAACTCTATCCCCAGATTCACGGGTGAACCCGTATTGAGATAGGTTACCCCCAAGCTGATCAATGCTAAGATGAT
>JAXDAR010000015.1:0-16998 GCA_034679645.1 Methanothrix sp.
GGAGTCGAAACCTGCAATGAGGCCACCGACAGCTGCGCACCAGGTACACCGGTAAGCTGCGATGATGGTGCCTACTGTAACGGCATCGAAACCTGCGATGAGGCTACCGACAGCTGCGCTCCAGGAACGCCGGTCAACTGTGACAATGGCGTCTACTGTGACGGAGTCGAGACCTGCGATGAGGCTACGGACAGCTGCGCACCAGGAACTCCGGTCGACTGTGACAATGGCGTCTACTGCGACGGAGTCGAAACCTGCGACGAGGCTACCGACAGCTGCGCTCCGGGCACACCGGTAAGCTGCGATGATGGTGCCTACTGTAACGGTGTCGAGACCTGCGATGAGGCTACAGACAGCTGTGCACCGGGCACACCGGTAAGCTGCGATGATGGTGCCTACTGTAACGGCATCGAAACCTGCGATGAGGCTACCGACAGCTGCACACCGGGCACACCGGTAAGCTGCGATGACGAAGTAGCATGCACAGTAGACTCCTGCAACGAGCAGACCGACAGCTGCGACCACATAGCCGATGACGACTTCTGTGACGACGGCGAATGGTGCAACGGCGTTGAGACCTGCGATCCAGTGAACGGCTGCCAGGCGGGCACTGCACCTGACTGCGATGACAATGTAGACTGCACAGTAGACTCTTGCAATGAGGATACTGACAGCTGCGACCACACAGCCGATGACGACTTCTGTGACGATGGCGATCCCTGCACTGAGGATATCTGCGACCCATTGACAGGCTGTGACAACATCGATATACCCGGCTGCGGTTGCGACTGCTCAGCCAATGCTCCGGACATTTGCCTCCCAGTGGTCTGCATTGAGAAGGGTGGGGTCATGGTCTGCAAAGACTACAGCAATCCGTACTACCTGCCGCAGCTGAAGAACAAGGTGATATCAGCCGGAGGAGGTTGCACTGGTAATTGCAGCTTCAGTCTGGTCCTTCCTGCCAATATCAATTGGAATACCCCCGGAATGTACGAGTATACCGTTGTCTGTGAGGGTGCAAGCGAAAATTGCGTTTCCAAAGATACGGGAAGGCTGGTACTGGACGATAACTGCGGTTGCGGACCCTGTGGGTGCTCCAATTTCTGCTGATGGAAGTCAGGGCACTTTTTGCCCTGACGCTTCCTTTTTTATTTAATTAATTTTATATTCTCTGCATATCGCTTTTGCCCAAAAGGACAGCATCAGCAAAAATGGAAACGAAAAAAGAATGCCGATGATCTGGAGGGTGGAGTGAAGGGATTTATGCTCCCTTCAGATCCTCCCTTGAGGTTATTTCCTTGATCTCCTTTTTCAGCTCGTCGGGCAGACCCTTGATCTCCACATCCAAAAAGCCGCGAACGATTACGCTGGTGGCCTGCTCGGAGGAGAGGCCCCTGGCCATCAGATACTCCAGCTCCTCCTCGGAGATTCTGCCTACGGCTGCCTCATGGGACATATCCAGGTCCCGGCACTGGCCGTCCAGCTCCGGAATCGAATAGATCCGACCCTTGTCCGACAGGAGAAGGCCGACGCACTCCAGATGGGCGCGGGCGCCGGGAACTCTGCCCGTCATCCTTCCCCGGGCGATGACATCTCCCCCCACGCTGACCACGCGGGAGATGGATTCCGAGCTGGTATCGGGAGCATCGAGGTTGACGTTGCTACCCACATCGATATTGCCCATGGAGGAATAGATCACCGTATTGAAGCTGGCCACTGCGCCCCTGCCGGCGAGGGTTGCCGTGGGGAAGGTCTGCAGGGTTTTCACCGGTCTGAGGAGAATATAGTTATTGGAGAGTGCACCCCCCTCGGCGATGGTGATTCCTGTTCTCGGTCGCACCTCAACCTCCTTTCCCCAGCTGTGTACCATGGTGAAGCTCACCCGTGCATCCTTCTGGATATAAAATTCTGAGACCCCGACGTGCAGTCCCCTCTGAACATGGGCCGGGGTGGTGCAGCCGGTGATGACATGCAGCTCTGATCCCTCTTCGGCGATGATGATGTTATGCACCCGCTGGTTGAGGTTGGTGGAGCCCAGATAGAGGCAGCTTTTGACGGGGAAGACGGTCTTCATCCCCTTCTTGGCGCGGATGAAGTAGCCTGCGGGTGGAGCCTCGGCCACATCTGCAGTGTACTTGTCTGCATCCGGAGCCACCAGCTTCCACCAGTAGTCCTGCAGGAAGTCGTACTTTTTCAGGGCGGAGGCCATGTCCATGATCTCCACTCCTTCGTAGAGTGATTTGGCGACGACCGGGGTCTGATCCATCTGCACAAAAGCGCCCGAGGACTCGGAATCAAGTTTCACCCCAACGTCCAGGGCCGCTTTCTTGACCACATTTGGCAGGTCTTCAGCATCATCGACTGTGCTCTGGGGCCTGGCCTCTGATTCATAGCTCGCCAGATCGATGTCGGTGCCAAAGAGGGCCTTCTTCTCCCGCGCCAGGCGGGCCTTCTCCTCTATGCCGGACATGCGCACCCCGCACAACCCTCGTATCCGCTTCTCTTGATCTGCTCCAAGATCTCACCAGGATTGCCGCTGCAGACGATCGCTCCCCCCAGCATGACATGCGCCCGGTCTGCCTTCATATAATCCAGAATATGGCCGAAGTGGGTGATGATGATTCCCGATTTCGTCCGGTAGCTTGGCCGCTGATCCTTCTGAGTGAGCTGGTTTATGGCATCGCCGATGAGCTTGATGTTCTCCAGGTCCACACCGGAGTCGGGCTCATCCAGCATAACCAGGTCAGGCTGCTGGGCGAGAAGCTGGACCATCTCCGAGCGTTTGACCTCTCCCCCGGAGAAGCCGCGGTTGACATCCCTCTCCGCAAAGGCCTCAAAGTCCATGGTTTTGAGAATGGCGAAGGCGTCTGCCTGGGGATTGATGATCTTGATCAGGTCTTTGAGCCTCAGGCCGCGAATGGCAGGAGGCCGCTGAAAGGCCATGCCAATGCCCAGGCGCGCCCGCTCGTCCATGGACCTGTGAGTGATATCTTCTCCTTTGAATATAATTCTTCCATTATCGACGGTGTACCTGGGAATACCGGCTATGACATTCAAGAGAGTGGTCTTGCCCGTCCCGTTGGGGCCGAACAGGGCATGGGTCTCGCCACTGTTAATCCTAAGGTTGAAGTTCTTCAGAACCTGTTTACTGCCGATGCTGACCGACAGATCTTCAATCTCCAGCAGCCGCATCACCTCCAATTAACGGTCAGGTCTGTATCAGGGATTATATTACCTTTTGCTGCGCCCCGAGGGGGGAGAGTTTTGCCCATTCACTCCAGGGCATCCCGGGCCATCGTCTCCAGCTCATCGATCGCCCGGCAGAGGGGGGCGTAGCTCAGCACCATTCTTCCTGCTTTCGTCTCCTGGCAGCCTAATATCTGGCAGAGGGCGAGGTCGTACTCTCCAGAATCGATCCTCCTCTTCTGCAGGTACTCATGCCCCCATGGTCCGGCCACCAGATACTTGTTCAGGGGATCGGAGCTGCTGGAATAGTGCTCAAGCATCGCCCTGGCGGGATCGTCCATCCGGTCAAAGCTTTTTTGCAGGGCAAGAGCCTTCTTCTCCAGATCGGCCTTGCTGGCCAGGCGGGGCCTGTGCACCAGTGCCTCCAGGGCCTGCAGCCGGGCCGAATCCAGATTGCGGCGGGCAAAGGATAGAGCGTTTTGCCATGAATCCAGGTTCCTGGTCACCGACTGCACATAGACCAAAACCTTGCCCAGCTCCGCAGAGAACTGGCCCTGCTGCAGGGGCAGGATCAGGGCTTTTATCCTCGCCTCTCCAGCCGACAGATCGTCTTTCATGCTCTCTACCACATCAGTCGGGAGGGGATGGTCTGCCCGGCAAGAAGAGCGCTTGCATCCTCTCGACGGCGGATGATCTCCCAGCGGTCTCCTGAAACCAGGACCTCTGCCGGTCGGGGCTGGCCATTGTATTGAGAGGCCATGGAGAAACCATAGGCACCGGCATCCAGGAAGGCGAGCAGGTCGCCCCTCTCCAGATGCGGCAGACGTCGGTCCCGGGCCAGCACATCGCCGCTCTCGCAGATCGGGCCGACGATGGTATAGGTCTCCTCTCCCGTCTTATCCGCACGGTTGGCCGCCAGGACATGGTGGTAGGAGTCGTAGAGCATGGGCCGGGCAAGAACATTGAATCCGGCATCGACAGCCACGAAGTTGACATGTGCCCTCTTGACCACGTTGACTTTTGTGAGCATGATGGTGCTGTCCGCCACTATGCTCCTGCCCGGCTCCAGTATAAGCTGGGGGGATATTCCCAGATCCCGGCAGCCATCCTCGATCACCGGCAGAACAGCCCTGGCCAGATCAAGGGGCTGGGGAGCGGGGCTATCCGGGTGGTACTGGATGCCCAGGCCCCCTCCCAGGTCTATTCTCTTCACCTCTCCTCCTTTGGCCGTCACCGCCCTCGCGATGTCCATCATCTTGTTCGCCGCCTCGGCGAAGGGAGCGGTGTCCAGGATCTGAGAGCCGATGTGGCAGTGCAGTCCCACCGGCTTTATTCCCTCCAGCTCCATCGCCCTCTGATAGGCTTCGACCACCTGCTCCGCTGGGATGCCGAACTTGGAGGATCGCAGGCCGGTGGCGATCTTGGGATGGGTCTTGGGCGATACATTGGGATTAACCCGGAATAAGATCTCCGCCTGCAGATCCAGCTCGCGGGCCGTCCTGGCCAGGTGCTCCAGCTCCTCATTGGAGTCCACAGAGATCCGCACCCCTGCCTGGAGGGCAGCAGCGTGATCCTTCTCGCTTTTGGAGTTGCCGTTGAAGAGGATCATATCCCGAGGAATGCCCGCCATTCTGACCAGGGTCAGCTCTCCGGCGGAGAATATGTCTGCCCCCATTCCCTCCTGGGCGGCGACCTGCAGAATGGTGAGGTTGCCATTGGCTTTAACCGCGAAATATTTCTCTGCATCCGGAAATGCTCTATGATAGTGGCGGATGTTCTCTCGTAGCCTCCTCTCAGAGGTGACGTATAGTGGAGTGCCCTCCTCTGCCGCCAGCCGGCAGCAATCAACATCATCGATATAGAGGTGGTTATCAAGAGAGCTGAGATGGTCCTTGGATCCGAACATAGATCCCACAATCTCCTCTTGATTACTAAACCATTTCTATGAAAAGCAAGCTCTCAATCAAAAAGAGTGGAAAGGGGTGGGCTATGCCCCCTCTTTCCCGGGATTCAGGCTTGATTTGGGCATCATTTCATGGACTTCAACCACTTCTCAATCTCTCTGGCGGCTATCTCCCTTCCGCCCAGTCCGAATGCCAGGGCCACGGCCACGGCGATGGCTCCCAGCAGCAGTCCGAAGGCCAGGTTGATGATCTCATTGGCCAGCCCCATGTGCCTCAGGGCCATGGCTCCGGCAAATATCAATATGGAGATCCTGGCCGCCTGCGCCAGCACCTTCGCCTGGCCCGTGTTGCTGGCCATCACAGTGTTATGGGCCAGATTGGCCAGGTAGATACCTATGGCCAGTATGATCAATCCCACCAGAACCTGTCCGGCAAAGATGATGAACTCGTAGATCAGGTCCGCCATCAGGGCGAAGTTGAGGATTCTGGATGCCTCTATCAGGGCGAAGAGCATTATGGCCACCAGCACCAGGTAGCCTGCCACCTGAGAGGGCTTTCTCGTACCTTCAGCAGTCTCTTTTCCCAGGCCCAGCCAGACCAGAATGGAGTCGAATCCTGCTGCCGCCAGGAGGTTTGTGACCAGCTCTGCCACAATCTTTCCCAGCACATAAGCGATGGCCAGGATCAGTATGGCCCCGAATACCGAGGGAAGGGCGGCCAGTATCTGGTTGAGCATATTGGATATGGGCCCGGTGATGGATGCCAGGTCCAGGGCCTGGAGCGCGGCCATGAGGACAGGGATCAGTATCAGGGCATAGACGACCAGGCCGACCAAACCGGCCAGCCCTCGCTCACCCAGCACTCGGGAGAGGCCCACCCTCTCGCTCAGCCTCTCCGAGCCGACTGCCATCAGCAGGCCGGTAACGATCCTCTGCACGATGCGAGCGATAAGCCAGCCTACCAGGAGGATGGCGGCTGCAGCCAGCATATTGGGCAGGAAGCCCAGCATCTTGGCCATCATCACCTGCAATGGCTCCAGAAGCCCGCCCAACGAGAGGGCATTGAGGACCATGGGCAAAAAGAGCAGGAGCACCAGGTAGAATACGATCTCGGCGATGGTCTGGCTCAATGGCATCTCTTTTCTCTCCAGCCCGGCCTTGCTTCCTACGTTCTCATCCACCTTTGCCGATTGAAGCACCGTCAATACCGCCCTCTTGAGGACCATGGCCAGGATCAGAGCGACGATCGCAATCAATAAAGCAGCAAAGAACTTGGGAATGTAGGCGAAGACCACCGTCAACATCTCATTTAAGGGCTGAGCAACCAGGGTGAGGCCTAAAGTCTCAAAGAATGCCACTATCACAAAGAATAGCAGCAAGTAATATATTATCTGGGTAATCCATCGATTCGAGTCTATGGACCTGGCCCTTTCCTCACCCACTGCCACTCGGGCGATTTTTTCATCCATTGCAGTGCGTCGCAGCGCTTTGCCAATGATTGAGCTGACGATCAAGGCTACGATCCACCCCACAATAAGGATGATCAAAGAACCGAGGATATTGGGACTCGTTGGCCCAAAGACCTGAGTTATCTGATCGGTTATTGTCATAAGATCACCATCTATTTTCAAATCCGATTCACTAAGCCGGTTCGGGTAAATTGCAATTAACAATAATGTACAATGCCTTTACTTAAAGATGGTGGATGATTGGTAATCAAATAACGGCTCTCATGGAGGAGCAATCCGCATTTTAATTGAGATTTCTGTAAAAAATATTTACAAAAATTGGATAAAATAATCTTTTTGCTGCAACTACGTTTACTGGAAAACTATTCAGGGCATAGATTCAAAAAAATAAAGAAAGAAACTGAGCTAATGGAGAATTTGCATTTTTCCGCGAATGGATTCCTCTACCACTCCCATTTCGCGTCCGTCACTCCCTGGGCCTTCAGCTTCTCCTTCAGTTTCTTGCCCTCTTCTTCAGTGTCAAACTTCTGCTCTACCTTTTCTCCTTTCTTGTTGGTATAGGTTACTTTCATCTTTGTACCCCATAGCTTTGTAGTCCCATTGCTAAATAGCCTTTTGCCTAAGATGCGGTCTATTGCATTTGGGCTATTGCACCGCCATCAGTCCAGGTTGAAGCTCTGATTCAACTTTGCAATGCTGACCGTGGCGTCAAACTCGCTCCTGATGGCCTCGGCCAGCTCCTCTGTGGCATGATCCTCTCCATGGTTGAGGAAGACCTGGCCGGGAAAGCTCCCAAAAGCGCGCAACCATTCCAGGATCTCGCTCTTGCCGGCATGAGCGGAGAATGCGTCCATGGATTCGATCCTCGCCCGCACATCGAACTCGTGGTTCATTATCTGCACGCTACCTGCTCCCTCCAGCATCCTCCGCCCAAGGGTTCCCTCTGCCTGGTAGCCGACGCACAGGATTGTGCTCTCCTTCCTCTCGATGTTCTGCATCAGATGATGGAGCACCCTTCCCCCGGTGCACATTCCGCTGGCCGAGATGACTATATGCGGCTCCTTTATCTCATTTATCGCCTTTGACTGCTCCCGGGTCAGGGCGTACTCCATTCCCGGGAACTCCAGCGGGCTGTCACCTCTTTTTATCAGGTCAAGCGTCTCCTGGTCAAAGCATTCCGGATGGCGACGGTAGATCTCTGAGGCGGAGATGGCCATGGGACTGTCCACAAAGCACCTCACCCCGGATAGCTGGCCCGATTCGGCAAAGGGGTTCAGCTCGTAGAGGATCTCCTGGGTCCGCCCGATGGCGAAGGCCGGGATTATAACATTCCCACCCTCTTCAATCGTCTCCGAGACGATCTGGAAAAGTCTCTTCCCTCGATTGGGCATCCTCTCGTGTTCAAGATCTCCATAGGTGGACTCGAGCACCAGCCAGTCGGCTTCATCCACCCTCTGGGGATCGCGGAGGATGGGGGTGTCCGGCCGGCCCAGGTCACCGCTGAAGACGAGCTTCTTTTTGCCGATGGTCATTTCCACCACCGTCGAGCCCAGAATGTGGCCGGCATCCCGGAAGCGTACGGATATGCCGTTCAGCCGAAAGTCCTTCCCGTAGTCCACCGATTTGAACTGGTGCATTGCTCTTTCCGCCTCCTTTCTCGTGTACAGGGCTGGCCGGGTGGGCCTTCTCATCTCCCGGGCGTGGCGGCGTTCCCTCTCCGCCGCCTCTTCCATCAGATGGGCGGAGTCCTGGAGCATTATCTGACAGAGATCTTCTGTGGCATGGGTGCAATAGACCGGGCCCTTAAAGCCCTCCTTGATCAGAAGCGGAACCCTGCCGCTGTGGTCGACATGGGCGTGGGTGAGAATCATCGCTTTCAGCCGGTTGGGATCGTGGCCAAAGCCATCCCGATTACGATCGGTATCTCCTCCCTGAAACAGACCGGCATCTATGCCGATGCGCTGACCCCCGGAGTCAAGGACCATATGCGAGCCTGTAACTCCTCCCGCCGCTCCATAAAACTCCAGCTTCATGCCCAAAAGTAGGGCCTCATCGAAGATCAAGCTTCCGAATAGGAGCTTGCAAACTGGACACAAAGCTTAAGTATATCGCGTTAATTTGGTTCGTTCGAAAAAATCCGGATGGAGGTTTACTGCCATGGCTTACTTGGAGCGATTGGGTGCATGGATCACCGTCAACCCTGCAATAATCATCCTGGCGGCAGTTCTCCTGACACTGGTATCTTTTCACTATGCCCAGCAGATAGAGAGCCAGGGCATGACCACCGAGGCATTTGTCTCCAAAGACTCCGCCCTCTATCAGCTTTACGATCACCTCTACCTGGAGAACTTCGGCTCTGACGGCAATATGATTCTCATCGAAGGCGATAACGTGGCCCGGGCGGAGGTCCTGGATGCCAGCCTGCGCCTATCGGATCACATGCGAGGAGTGGAGCATGTCCTGGGCGTGCAGAGCGTGGCCGACTGGGTGGCGGACGAGGAGCAGAAAAGGACGGGCATCCGCCTGATTCCCTCTCAGGAGAGGATCGATGAGATCCTGGCCGATGCCGGCCCTGCCATCGCCCAGCTGATGCCCGATCGGGGCCATACCCGGATAATCATCGGCATGCCCACCACCTCCACCCTGACCGAGGGGCAGCGAAACAAGCTCCTTTTAGAGACAGAGAAAGCAGTGGCCTTTGCCGAGTTCCCCTCCGGCTATGGTGTCACCATAACCGGCGATCCCTCCTTCCAGGCGGCAATGGTGGAGATGATGAACAGCACCAACGGCCAGATCCTCGCCCTGTGCGGCGTGCTGATGATCGTGGCCCTGCTGCTCTTTTTCCGGCATGTCCGCTGGTCTTTGCTTCCCCTGCCTGTGGTCCTGCTGGGAGTCATCTGGACCCTGGGTGCCATGGGCCTCCTCCATATCCGCATGGGTATGACCACATTTGCCGCTTTCCCCATCATGATCGGCATCGGCATAGACTATGCCATCCAGTTTCACAACCGGATGGACGAGGAGGTGACCAAAGGCAAGACCGTGCTGGAAGCATCCATGAGGACGGTGAAATATGTGGCCATACCGGTTCTCGCCGCCCTGACGGTAACCGAGGCCGGCTTCTTCTCCCTTCTCAGCTCCACTGTCCCATCCACCCAGGACTTCGGAAAGATGTGCATGATCGGCCTGGTGATGTGTTACCTGTCCGCCCTTTTTGTGAACATGACCGTCCTTTATCAGTCTGAAATAAGGTTGCCCAGAAAGAAGATGGCCACAGACCATTCGGAGAGCGGCTCGCCGATAGGCGCATTCATCGAAAGGACTTCCACCTTCTGCATCCAGAGGTGGAAGGCGGTGCTGGCCCTGGCTTTAATCCTGGCCCTTGCGGGAAATTATGCCGATGTTCTGGTCCCCATAGAGACGAATTCCCAGAATTATATCCCCTCGGACCTGTCGCCGCTGATCGATCTGAAACACATGAAAGACATCTACGGAGGAACAGACTCAATCAAGTTCCTGATCCAGGCGGATGACGTCACCGATCCCGAGAACCTCGAATGGATGGATGAGTTTGGCAGCTATCTGATGACATCAAGAGAGGACCGGACGGAGAGGGCCACCAGCATTGCCACCTATGTCAAGGCGGCCAATGGAGGAGAGCTTCCCGGCGACACCGCCCGGGCAAGGGAGATAGTTGCCTCTCTGCCCTCTTCCGTCAGCAGCGCATACATAAACGGACACAACCTGGCGATTATCGATGTGAATATAGGCAATGCCCAGCTCAATCTGGGCACAGAGGGGATGGAACGGCTGGTCCGGTCCTATGAGGACGACCTGGCCTGGTATACCCCACCACCCGGAGTCTCCGTCCGGATCACCGGCCAGCCGGTGCTCATGACCACGGTGATGGACGCCCTGACCGATGGTCGGGTGGAGATGTCCCTGCTCGGCCTGCTCCTGATCTTCGTTTTGCTCTTGCTGATCTACCGGGACCTGATCAAGGCCCTCCTGCCAGTGCTGCCCATGCTGGTGGTGATCGGCTGGATGGGGCTGGTCATGTACTATGGCGGGCTGAAGTACACCCCCCTCACCGCCACATTAGGCGCTCTCGTCCTGGGGGTGGGCTCGGAGTACGCCATCCTTATGATGGAGCGCTTCTATGAGGAGTTGGAGAATGTGGGCAATCCCTACGATGCCCTGAAGATCACTGCCAACCGCATAGGTTCGGCTCTGGTGGCTTCGGGGATGGCGGTCATCTTCGGCTTTGGCGCTCTGATCGCCTCTCCCTTCAATATAATCAGCAACTTCGGGGTGGTCACAGTGATGTCGGTGGTACTGGCACTGGTCACCACCTTCACCGTCTTCGTGGTCCTGGCCATCAGAATGGAGATCAGGCGTGAAGTACTGGAGAACGCAAAACTGGAACTGAAAAGAGCAATTGCCTTGATCAACAATCAAAGATGGAGAAGAATCAATGGAAATTAAGTTTGCCATCGCCCTGGCCTCTATGTCCATCCTCCTGGTTCCGGGGTTAGCCCAGAACAGCTACATACCCCTGGAGCTTGGCGGGGACAATTACTATACCATGTACGGCAGTCCGGACATATCATCGAGCATCTCCGGCACAGATGAGTTCGAGCGGGGAGATACTGTCACCCTCTACGTCGATCTGACCAACTACGGCCGGATATTGGGCTTCAAGCAGGACCAGATGCCCCAGAATTCCAAGGAGTATGCTCTGGCCAGTGCAGAGCTCGAGGAGGAGAACAAGAAGCCTACTGCTCTGGGGATCACCGCCACCCTCGTCTCCCAAAGCCCCGGGATCGAGGTGAAGTCAGGAGACCAGGTGGTCGAGTCGCTCAAGTCGGGAGATAGGACTCAGTCCCCCCTGAAGTTCACCATCAAGATCGGAGAGCATGCAGCCGCCGGGGAATATCCACTCCATCTGAATATGACCTACGACTATCAGGATAATGTCCGGGTTTATGCCTCCAAGCTGGTCACCGAAGGTGGAACATCCACCATCTCCAACTACCGGGTCAGTTACGTCTACCAGAAGGCCAACCAGACAGTGCCCTTGACCATCAAAGTCAAGAAGCAGGCGGACTTTGTGATTCAGAACACCACCGCTCTGCTCAAGGCGGGGGGAAAGAAGCAGGAGATCCGCGCCACCTACAGGAATATCGGCGAGGACCCGGTGCGGGATGCTGTGGCCAGGCTCTCCATCTTCAAGCCTTTCTCCTCCACCGACGACCAGGCATTCATCGGATCTTTGGAACCGGGAAATGAGACGGTAGTCCTCTTCCGGATGGATGTCGACTCCGATGCTACGCCTAAAGAATACGGCATAAGCAGCGAGATCAAGTACACCGATGTAAACGGAGACACAGTTATCTCTGAGAGCATGAAAATACCGGTCCGGGTTGAGGCTGCCGCCCGCTCCCTTCTCCCGCCAATTGCGCTGGTGGTGATCATCCTGATCGCTCTTGGGGCTTATATCTACAAGAAGAGACAGAATAAGGCCTGAAGGAGGATTAGGCCACTTGATTAGAACCGGAACCTGAGGAAGTGAGTGGAGTGGATGAACTGGTGGCAGCCGGCTGGAGTGATCGCTTCTGGGCCTGGCTGATCGATGTCCTCCTGATGGGACTGGTCTGGCACAGACTGGTCATCCTGCTGGGAGTCGATCCCGGGCAGCCGGAGGCATTGCTATTGCTGTCCAGTCTACTGTTCGTTTACTGGACAGTGCTGGAGGGCTACCGGGGTCAGTCCCTGGGAAAGATGCTGCTGGATATCGTGGTTGTCGGCCCTTATGGAGAGGCCATCGGCTTTGGGGATTCGGCAGTGCAGTCCTTTGGCAAGGCTTTTCTCCTCCCCCTCGATCTTCTGATTGGCCTGCATGCCTATCGGGAAAAGAGGCAGCGACTCTTTAACAGGCTCTCGGATACGGTTGTGAGAGAGCAGATTCTCTGATGCTGCCCGCTGGCTGGAAGTTTTTTCTACGGGAATGCTTAATGCTGAATTGAGCAGATAATTAGAATATGAAAACCGTACAGGTAAAGGATATCTCCAGCAAACCCAATCCTCACGGGGTGGATGCCAGAAGCCTCAGCGATACCGAGAGCGCCCAGGTGGTCCATATCACCCTCCAGCCGGGGGAGTCATTGAAAAAGCATATCACTCCGGTGGATGTGGTCTTCTATGTCCTGGAAGGAGTTGGAGTGGTGGAGATCGGCGAGGAGAGGGCGGTGGCAGGAAAAGATACGCTGATCGAGAGCCCGGCCAAGATTCCACATCGCTGGATTAACGAGAGCGATGGCGTCACCCGCATCCTGGTGGTCAAGACCCCCAGGCCACGCGAGGCCACGAAGCTGCTCTGAGCAGATCTGAATTCGGAGGATTGACCTATGGAACTCAAGGCACCCCAATCCCTCAAAAGGGAACACGAAGAGCTTCATGACCAGCTTAGAGAAGCAATAAAGGCCGGTGGGGATACGGGCGATGCGGCAAAAAAGGTAGCCGATGTCCTCCACACTCACTTCTTGAAGGAAGAAGAGTATGCTCTGCCGCCACTGAGTCTGCTGCCGATTCTGACGGAGGGCGTGATCATGCCGGAGATGAAAGCGACAGTGGAATTGACCGATCGCTTGAAAGCAGATCTTGGACATATGCTCAGAGAGCATGAAGAGATCGTGAGGGCCCTCAAGGCTCTGATCAGAGCGGCAAATCTGGAGAAAAATGAAAAGGCGGCTGTCTTTGCAGAGAAGCTGATGCTCCATGCCCGGACAGAAGAAGAGGTTCTCTATCCGGCGTCGATATTGATTGGCGAATATCTGAAGCTGAAGCTTTCCTGAAGGCGTTATGAGCCAGCTTGGAATCCTGCCGGAAGAGGTCTGATATCGCAGCGTGTGGGAGGCCGATTGCTATGGAAATGCTCCTGCTGGGGGATATTGCGGTCATCTTTGTTCTATCGGTATTAGTCCTCTTCATATTCCATCAGATCAGGGCACCGGCGATAGTAGGCTTCATATTTACCGGAGCCCTGGCCGGCCCCCAGGGTTTTGGTCTGATCCAGGCTTATGAGCAGGTTGAAGTCCTGGCGGAGATCGGCGTCATCCTTCTGCTCTTCACCATCGGCCTGGAGATCTCCCTGAAAGATCTGGTGCGGATGAAAAAGTATGTTCTGGTGGGAGGAACCCTTCAGCTCACCCTGACCATCATCGCCGTTTACGCCCTGCTGGTATACTTTGCCCAGCCGATGGGCACTGCGATCCTGATGGGATTTCTGGTTTCCATGAGCAGCACCGCCATTGTGCTGAGAATCATCCAGAAGAAGTCTGAGATGTACACCCCTCAGGGGAGGACGATTCTGGGCATTCTCATCTTCCAGGATATCGCCATGGTCCCCCTGATGCTGGCCACTCCTCTCCTGCCGGGAGCGATCGGCGAGGCTCCTGAATCTCCGCTCATCATTCTGGCCAAGGGCCTGGGCCTGATCGCCCTGGTGATCATCAGCGCCAAATGGCTGGTGCCAGCAGCCCTCTACCATATCGCCCGCACAGACGATCGGGAACTGTTCCTCCTGAGCCTAGTGGCGATATGCTTTGCGGTGGCTTTTGTCACCTCATCGGCGGGATTGTCGCTGGGACTGGGAGCATTTCTGGCCGGCCTCACCATTTCCGAGTCCCAGTACAGCCACCAGGCCTTCGGCAACGTCCTGCCCCTGCGGGATGCCTTCACCAGCTTCTTTTTCGTCTCCATCGGCATGCTCCTTGATGTCGGTTTCCTGCTCGATAATCCCCTTTATGTCATTGTTCTCGCTTTGGGGGTGATGCTCTTGAAATCGCTGATCGCCGGGGCGACAGTGTCCATCATGGGCCTACCTCTGAGAATTGCCGTTCTGGTGGGACTTGCCCTGAGCCAGATCGGCGAGTTCTCATTTGTCCTCTCAAAGGTGGGCCTGGAGTACGGTCTCATAAGCCAGGATCTCTACCGCCTATTTCTGGATGTTGCCGTCCTGACCATGGTGGCCACATCCTCCATCATCGCAGTCTCCACAAAGCTGGCGGACGCAGCGTCCAGACTTCCCATTTCCCGTCGCCGTTATCAGGTCCCGTCTACCGATATTCCCGACGGCAGGGCGATGAACGACCACCTGATCATCATCGGTTACGGGGTTAATGGCAGGAACGTGGCCCTGTCAGCCAGGAGCGAGGGGATACCGTACATCATAGTGGATATCGATCCGGAGACGGCCAGATCGGAACTGAGAAACGGTGAGCCCATTCGTTATGGTGATGCCACTCAGGAGCATGTCCTCCTGAATGCCGGGGTCAAGAGTGCTCGGGTGATGGTGGTGGCCATCTCCGATCGATCAGCCACCCGCAGGGTGACCGATCTGGCCAGAAGGCTTAATCCGGATATTTATATAATTGACCGGACCAGATACATCCATGAGATGAGTTCCCTATTTACCCTGGGGGCAAACGAGGTCATTCCAGAAGAGTATGAGACCAGCGTGGAGATATTTTGCCGGGTTTTGGAGAGATACCAGGTGCCAAGAGAGAGGATCGACTCATTCATAAATCATATACGTGCAGATGGCTATCAGATGTTCCGCAGCATCTCCGGCGAGCCCTACTGCAACACTGACCTGAGCTTGACTCAAAATGAGTTCGTCACCTTAAGGGTGCTGGCTGGCTCGCCTGCGGCTGGAAGGTCTCTGAAGGAGATAGGACTGAAGGAGATGGGCGCTGACCTGCTGGCAGTAAACAGAGCATCTCAGGTTTTCAATCATCCGGAAGAGGGTTTTGTCCTTTTGCCGGACGATGTGGCCATAATCCTCGGATCTTCGGATCGGACCTCGTCCCTGGGAGATCTCTTCGGGACCGCTGCCCCTTCCCAGAATGTCGCCTCCTAGTGCCGGGCCAGGTGATCGGGGCGTCAATAAGACTAATAACGCTTGACTGACAGATAAAAAGCTGTCATGATATTGCTGGAATACCTCCTGCTCGGTGTGGCCGTAATGCTTCTTTTGAGCGTCGTCTCCAGCAAGGCATCCACCCAGCTGGGCGTACCAACCCTGGTTTTATTTCTGGTTATCGGCATGCTGGCCGGTTCAGACGGGCCGGGAGGGATCGAGTTCAACAACCCCTGGCTGGCCCAGTACCTGGGGACAGTGGCCCTGATCTTCATCCTCTTCGCCGGCGGCCTGGACACCAAATGGAAGGAGATAAAGCCCGTGTTGTGGAGGGGGGCGATCCTCTCCACCCTGGGCGTCATGCTCACCGCCATAATCGTCGGCTATGCCGCCTACTATGTGCTGGACTTCAGCCTCCTGGAGGCGATGCTACTGGCGGCGATCATATCCTCCACCGATGCCGCTGCGGTATTCTCCATTCTCCGCTCAAAGCAAATCAGCCTGAAAGGAGATCTGAGGCCTCTCCTGGAGCTGGAGTCGGGCAGCAATGATCCCATGGCCATCTTCCTCACCACCAGCCTGATTGCGTTGATCACCGGAGCTGTTGCCTCTCCCACTGACCTGATCTCCATGTTCGCCCAGCAGATGGCCCTGGGAGCGGTGTTCGGCTACATCATGGGCCGGGGCATGGCCATCATCGTCAATCGTATTCACCTGGATTATCGGGGGCTTTATCCCCTATTGACCATATCCCTGGTCCTGCTGACATATGCCCTGACCGCCGCCCTGGGAGGGAACGGTTTCCTGGCCGTCTACCTCGCTGGCCTGAGCCTGGGCAGCCACTCCTTTATTCACAAACGCAGCCTGATGGATGACCATGACAGCATAGCCTGGCTGATGCAGATCGCCATGTTCCTGACATTGGGTCTGCTGGTCTTCCCCTCTCAGCTCCTGCCAGTGGCGGGAATTGGCCTGTTCATCTGTTTCGTGCTGATGTTCCTGGCCAGACCAATGGCCGTTCTCCTCTGTCTGTTGCCATTCCGGACAATGCCCCTGAGGGAGAAGGTCATGATCTCCTGGGTGGGCCTGCGGGGTTCAGTCCCCATCATCCTGGCCACATTCCCCCTCATATCCGGGGTCCAGAAGGCGGATATGATATTCAATGTGGTCTTCTTCGTGGTCCTGACCAGCGTCCTGGTGCAGGGTTCGTCCATACCCTTCTTCTCCCGCCGGCTGGGTCTGGATGCTCCTCTGGTATCTCTCCCCGAGCCGCCGGAGGCGGGAAGAGAGGAGTGGGAGCCTTTGGTGAAGCTCAGGGTCCTTCCCGGCAGCGCGGCTGATGGAAAGCAGATTGCAGACCTCAACCTGCCTGATGACACCTGGATCGCAGTTCTGAGGAGGGAGGGCCACCCCATCCGTCCTGGAGGGAGCACAGTTTTAAAGGGGGGAGACCGCCTCTCCGTCCAGTCCAGCGGATCGTCCCTGGACCTGCTCCGCTCTTTGGTGGAGAAAAAAGAGAT
>JAXDAR010000016.1:0-9315 GCA_034679645.1 Methanothrix sp.
CAAGAAGGCCCACAACCGCCCCGGATTCAAGGCGGGCAAGTTCGATCTGGTGGAGAGCTAGATATGCCAAGCAAGTTCGTCAAGGTGAAATGCAACGACTGCGAGAATGAGCAGGTGATCTTCGCCCATGCCTCGACAGTGGTAAAATGCCTGGTCTGCGGGCGCACTCTGGCCGAGCCCACCGGAGGCAAGGCATTGATCAAGACCACAGTAGTGGAAGTACTCGAGTGATTTCTGATGCAACGTGAGGGCTGGCCAGAGCCCGGATCTCTAGTGGTCTGCACTGTCACTCAGGTGGTGGACTTCGGCGCTTTCGTCTCCATAGATGAGTACGCAGGCAAGCAGGGCCTGATTCATATCTCCGAAGTAGCCAGCGGATGGATCAAGTACATTCGCGACCATGTGCGAGAAGGGCAGAAGATAGTCTGCAAGGTACTGAATGTTGATACCTCCCGCCATCACATCGATTTATCCCTCAAGGATGTGAATGAGCATCAGAGACGGGAGAAGATCCAGGAGTGGAAAGCGGACCAGAAGGCCTGGAAATGGCTGGAGATGGCCTATAAAGACCGGCCGGCGGATGCCAAGAGGGTGGCCGATTCTCTCATGGCGGCGTACGACAGCCTCTATCTGGCCATGGAGGAGGCAGCGATCAGCGGCGCAGATGCTCTGAAAGAAGCCAATCTGAGCGAAGAGGATGTCAAGATCCTGGAGAGCCTCTCTCGAGATAACGTCAAAATCCCTTCAGTGGAGATCAGCGGCTATGTGGATATCACCTCTCCCGCTCCCGATGGGGTGGAGGTAATCCGCAAGGCCCTCAAACAGGCGAGAAGGATCAAGGATAAGGACGCCACACTCTCTGTATCCTATATTGGAGCACCGCGCTACCGCATTCATGTTACTGCTCCTGACTATAAACATGCAGAGTCTGTTCTTAAAAAGTCTGCTCAGGCCATAGTGAGCTATATAGAGCAACACGGCGGAGAGGGCGCTTTCCACAGAGAGGCATGAGATCGAAGATCCTGCGGTGTGAGTCCTGTGCCCGGTACACCTTAAAGGAGATCTGTCCCCTCTGCGGCGGCCATGCCGTAGCCAGCAAGCCGGCGAGGTTCTCCCCTGATGATCCTTATGGCAGATACAGGAGAGCCCTGGCCTTGGAGGGAGAATGAAAGAGACCCTGGTTGTTCGCATTAAAGATGTTGATCTAACCGATCCCATTATGGTGGAAGGGCTGCCTGGAGTGGGCCATGTGGGAAAGCTGGTGGCAGATCATATGGTGGAAGAGCTGCATGCCGAGAAGATAATTGAGATCTATTCCCCCCATTTTCCTCCCCAGGTGATGGTGAAAGAAGACGGAACCATCAAGCAGGTCAAGAACGAGATCTATGCGCGACGGGGGGAGAACGGGGAGCCGGATCTATTGATCATCATCGGCGACTATCAGAGTGCCACCAATGAGGGCCACTATGAATTGACCAGCATATTTCTGGACATCGCCGAGAGCTACAAGGTCCGGCGGATCTATGCTCTGGGCGGCTATGGAACCGGCCAGTTCGTGGACAAGTCCTCGGTGATGGGCGCGGCCACCAGCCTCGAGCTGGTGGAGGAGATGAAAAAGCAGGGGGTCCTCTTCCAGGAGAATGAGCCCGGCGGGGGCATCATCGGCGTCTCTGGCCTGTTGCTGGGCCTGGGGGCCCTGCGGGGGCTGGAGGTGGTCTGCCTGATGGGCGTTACCAGCGGCTATCTGGTCGATCCCAAAGCAGCATCCGAGGTCCTGCTCGTTTTATCCGCCATCCTGGGCATAGAGGTGGGAATGCAGGCCCTGGAGGAGAGGGCGAAGGAGATGGAGAAGATCATAGGCAAGCTGCAGGAGATGGAGCGGGCCCAGTCACCCTTCGATTCAGGTGGGGATGAGGATCTCAGGTACATCGGATAGCCTTCTCGAATCTGCCCACCGTCTCCTCTCCCTGGCCTTAAAGGAGGGAGCGGCCCAGGCTGAGGTCTACGGCATGGTGGGCCGCTCGGTGGATGTTGACCTTCGCCGGGAGTACGTGGAGATGGCGAGCGAGAGCTATCACCGCGGCCTGGGATTGAGGGCGGTGGTAAACGGCGCAGTCGGATTCTCCAGCAGCAGCGATATGACTCAGCTGGAGATCGTTGCCCAAAGCGCAGTCCGGTCGGCCAGGGCGCGGGGCAGAGATGAATCCTGGGTCTCCTTACCCCAGCCGGAGAGGGTGACAGAGCCCGAGGGGATATTTGACCGCAGGCTTGTAGAGATCACTCCCGAGGAGTGCATCGATATCGCCCGGAGCCTGCTGGCGGGATGCCGGGAGGTTAGCGGGGCGGAGCCGGTCTCCGGCGGGGTGGCCTGCATCTGTGGCACGGGATTTGTGCTCAACTCTCAAGGGGTAGAGCTGATGGAGAGCTCAACCCTGATGCAGGCCTCGATGGAGGCCATAGCCCGGAAGGAGGACGTGGCCACCGGAAGCGAGTTTTTCAATTCCCGCCGCCTGGAGATGTCGATGGAATCTGTGGGCCGGTCGGCAGGGGAAATGGCGCTATCGTCCCTGGGCGGAATCCAGGGGGAGGGAGGGGAATTCGATGTGCTGCTCAGGCCGCTGGCGGCAGCAGAGCTCCTTGAGGGCACATTCCTCTCCTCTTTAGAGGCAGATAGCGTTCAGAAGGGGCGCTCTTCTCTGGGCGGTCGGGTGGGCGAACTGATAGCGTCCGAGGATTTCATGCTCATCGACGACGGACTTTTCCCTGGAGGAATCGACTCCTCTGCCTTCGACGGTGAAGGAGTGCCCTCTCAGAGGACGGTCCTGATTGAGGGCGGGGTGCTGAAGGGATTTCTCTACGACAGCTACACCGCGGGCAAGGAGGGGGTTCGCTCCACCGGAAACTCGGTGCGCTCGGGTTACTCTGACCTGCCGAGGGTGGGATCGAGAAATCTGATTGTCGCCTCTCCCTCGGCCTACGACCTGCAGGGGGAGGCAGATGGCTACGGCTATCTGGTCGGTGGCCTTATAGGCGCTCATACTGCCAATCCCATATCCGGCGACTTTTCCGTCGAGGCGCGCAATGCCTTCCGCCTGGCCCCTGGCGGGGCGGTCCAGCCGGTTCGCTCTCTTATGCTCGCCGGCAATATCTTTGAGATCCTGAAGACCATCGAGGTGGGAACCGACAGCCGCTCGGTGGGCTCCATAGTCACTCCCACATTGAAGGTCAAACTTAAGGTAGTAGGAAGCTAAAGGAGGATAGAGATTGATAATTGGAGGTCCGGCCTCCCAGCTTTTGGCGGGCAGGGTGGCGGCAATTTTAGGCGAGACGCTGGCATTGTGCGACTACAAGACCTTTCCTGATGGGGAGTCATACACCCAGGTGATGGCCTCCCTGGAGGAGAGGGTGATCATTATCCAGTCCACCCCTACCGATCAGGATCTGGTCTATCTGCTGCAGCTCTTGGATGTCTGTCAGGAGAGCAGCATCGATCTGGTCATACCCTACTTCGGCTATGCCCGTCAGGATAAGATCTTCAAGCCGGGCGAGCCCATGACCGCCAGGGCGGTGGCTACGGCTCTGGATCCCTTCCTGAGGAAGGGCAGGGTCCATCTGGTCAACATCCATGCTCCCTCCATCCTCGCTCATTTCTCCTGTCCGGGGGAAAATCTGGACGCCACACCCCTGCTGGCGGAAAAGGTGGCCTCCCTGGGCCTCATGGATCCGGTGGTCATATCGCCGGACAAGGGGGCAGTGGCCATGGCCAGGACCGCCGCTTCCGCCCTGGGGGCGGATTGCGACTACCTGCAGAAGACCCGCCTCTCCGGCACCGAGGTCCGAATGGCCCCCAAAGAGATCGACGTCCGGAATAGAGATGTGGTGATATTCGATGATATGATCGCCACCGGAGGCACCATGGCCACGGCCATAGAGATGCTGCGCGCCCAGGGTGCGGCGCGGGTCTATCTGGCGGCGGTGCATCCCGTACTCACCGGATCGGCGGTCCTCAAGCTCTATCGGTCCGGAGTGGAGGGCATCCTGGCCACGGACACCCTGGACAAGGGAGTGAGCACCGTCTCTGTAGCGCCGATAATTGCGAAGGCACTAAAGAACTGAATCGTTGTCCATGGCCTCTGGAAGGGGCCCATCTGCGCCCAGGAACTCCTCCAGCCACTCCACCTGGCCCGGGGGCATGGCCCGCTTTCCCTCGATTATTTCCCTCACCAGATCGGCCACCTCCTGGGGGCTCAGTCTGGTGGTGTCGATCTCGTCCACCCGGGAGCAGAACTCCACCGCCTCGACCAGGATCACGTCCAGCGCCTCTGCCTCCAGGTTCTCCCTGATCTTTTCGGGCCGGTAGCCCCTCTCTTCCAGCCGGGATTCCAGCTCCTGGGGTGAAAGCCGGAGGACTATCGACCACCGGGCGAAGTGATGGGAGAAATGCCCCTCCAGGATAGAGATCTGTTCATTGTCCATCTCCCCCAGCCGATCCGCCAGCCCATCCATGTCCGCCTCCAGGCAGCCCCTTTCCGGATCGGTGCCGCAGTTCAGGCCGCTTCGGACTAAGGCGTTGATGTCTATCACCCGGTAAGGCAAAAGACGGGCAACGGTGGTCTTGCCCGTCCCCGGGGTGCCGGTCAGGGCGATCTGCATATTTCCCTGAAGGCGGCCAGGAAGCGCTCGTTCTCCGCCGGCGTTCCCACTGTCACCCGGACATGATGCTCTCCCGCTCCCCGGAAGGAGCGGCAGTCGCGGATGATGACCCCCTTTTTCAGGAACCTCTCCGCAAATGAGTCCGAGGCCTCCTCGGTCTGCAGGTAGAGGAAGTTAGCCTGGGAGGGGTAGGAGTTGATCTCCTCTTGCAGACGCTCTCGTTCCATTCTTATCTTCTTCACTGACTGGTTCATGTAATCCAGATCCGAGAGCGCTGCCACCCCGGCAGCCACGGAGGCGCAGGAGATGGCAAAGAAGGGTGGCGCTGCCCGCCGGTACTCCTGGGCCATCCACTGGGGCATCAGGGCATATCCCAGGCGCATTCCTGCCAGGCCGAAGGCCTTGGACAGAGTTCGTCCCACCACCAGGTTCTCGTATCTACCCACCAGCTCCGCCAGGCTCTGCTGGGCAAACTCCACATAGGCCTCGTCCAAAAATACTATGGCCTCCGTACTCTCCAGAAGATTGCGCAGCTCATCCTCCTTCAGGACATTTCCCGTAGGGTTGTTGGGCGAGCAGAGGAAGGCCATCTTCGCCTCCCTGGGAATGTTCCCATCAATTTTGAAGTCCGGCCCGCGGGGGGAGAATACCGGCTCCGCCCCCGCCAGGACGGTCAGGATCTCATAGTAGCTGACGGTGGGGGTGGGGATAAGTGTCCGGTCCCCCTTCTCCAAAAAGAGGCGGGTTAAGGTGTCCATCACCCCGTCCATGCCCGCTCCGATGACTATCATCTCCTCCGGAAATCCGGTGTAGCGAGCCAGTCCTTCCAGGAGTTCCTCGGGCTCCGGATACCTCTCCGGGGAGATCCTCTGCAGGGCCTCCATCACCCTGGGGCTGGGGCCGTAGGGGTTCTCATTGCTGCCCAGCTTCACAATCCCCTCCGGCTGGAAGCCATAGCGGCGGGAGATCTCAACAAATCCCTTGCCGGCCACATAGGGCCGGAGCTGTCTGATGCTCTCCCTCACTTCAAGCCTTGATGAGCTCACCGATGACCGCCACCACTCTATCGATCTCTTCTTTTGTCACCACCAGAGGGGGGATGAGGCGGAGGGTATGCTCACCGGTGTTGTTGATCAGCACCCCTTTTCTCAGGGCCTTCTCCACCAGGGATTTGCAGTCACAATCAGCGTCCAGTCCGACCATCAGACCCAGGCCGCGAACCTCGCGGGGCTCAAGCTTCTCTATCTCTGCCTTCAGATATGCCCCCATCTCACTTGAACGCTCGACCAGCCCCTCCTCTTTTATGACCTCGATTGTGGCCAGGGCAGCGGCACAGATCAATGGGCCGCCGGCGAAGGTGGAACCGTGGTCTCCCTTCTGGAAGGCCCCGGCGATACTGCCACGGGCGAGCATCGCCCCCATGGGCAGCCCTCCGGCCAATGCCTTGGCCAGGCAGATGATATCCGGCACAACACCGGAGTGCTCCTTGCCAAACCACCGCCCGGTCCTGCCAAATCCGGTCTGCACCTCATCCAGGATGAGCAGGGCCCCCCGGTCATCGCAGATATCACGCGCCGTCTTCAGATAATCCCTGTCCGGCACATAGACCCCCGCTTCCCCCTGCACCGGCTCCAGGATCACCGCTCCGGTCTCGGCGGTGACTGCAGCCTTCAGAGCCTCTGCGTCGTTATAGGGGACAAATTCCGCCTCCCGCAGAGGGCGGAAGGGCTCGCGGTACGCAGTCTTGTAAGTGAGCCCCAGGGCCCCCAGGGTGCGGCCATGAAAAGCCCTCTCTGCCGCCACGGTCTTCGCTTTGCCCGTCCCCCGGCGGACGAGCTTGAGCGCTGCCTCTATGCTCTCCGCTCCGGAGTTGCAGAAGTATGCCCGCTCCATGCCGGTGAGCCTCTTCAGCTCTTCCGCCAGAAGTACCTGGTTTTCTGTGTAGTAGAGGTTGGAGGTGTGAATGAGGGCTGCAGCCTGACGGCTGATCGCCTCCACCAATTTCGGGTGGCAGTGGCCTATACTGTTCACCGCTATGCCGGCTACGAAGTCCAGGTACTCCCTTCCCTCATTATCCCAGACCAGAGCACCGCTTCCTTTGACTAAGAAGACATCCTGGCGGCCATAGGTCTGGAATATGGATTCGGATTCCCTTTTTACCAGATCGTTCTTGTCTGTCATATGATCGATTACCGTCCCGCTAGATGCTCTTCGCAAACCTCAGGCTCATTTGAATCTGGCGATTGACATTTTGGCTGGTTATATCCATATGGCCGGGATACATCGTCTGCACATCCAGCTCTGTCAGCCTCTGCACAGAACGCACCAGCTCCTCGGTGCTGCCGCCGAACATATCCGTCCGGCCGATGGTCCCGTCCGGAAAAACCGTATCCCCGGAGAAGAGCACCTTCTCCTTCCTCTCATAAAGGCACAGGCTGCCGGGTGAGTGGCCCGGGGTCTCCATGACCTCCAGCTTCCATTCCCCTGTATCCAGGACCATTCCCTCTTCGAGGGTCTCGTCCACTTTATATTCCGGGGCCTGCTGGCCGAATAGATATGCTACCGATGCCAGCTCGTCTCCAATGCAGCCCACCTCCTTCTCGCTGAGCATCAGGCGTGCTCCTGTCGCTTCCTTCAGGGCAGGAGCGGCACCGGAGTGATCGTGATGGCAGTGAGTGAGGACGATCAGCTCGATCTTGGCTGGATCGATAAACTTTTTGATGTTCTTTAAGGTCGGAGCGGCCATCATTCCTGCGTCCACCAAAATGGGCCTCTTGTCCATGACCAGGTAGACATAGCCATCGAAGGCGGCACCGCTAACCTTATGCACTTCAACCATTGATAAACACCTGCAGCGAGAAAGATGCTCCTACAATATATTAGTTGGTAACAATGACCCTGATGGAAGAGGCAAGCAGTGGGCGCGTGCCCCAAAGCATCGCCCTGGTGGCGAAGAGAGAAGGAATAGATCCGGCGAAGCTGGCCTGGCTGGTGGCGGCGGGCAGGGTGGTCATCCCGGCAAACGTTCGTCGCGTTGATCTGGATCCCGCGGGCATAGGGGAGATGCTCACGGTTAAGGTGAATGTCAATTTAGGCACATCCCAGAACCTCGACTCCCCCGAGGCCGAGGTGGAAAAGGCTCTGGCGGCAGTGGAGGCGGGAGCGGACGCAGTGATGGACCTGTCCACCGGAGGGGACCTGGACATGGTGCGCAGAAAGGTCCTGGCGGCTGTGAAGGTGCCCCTGGGCACAGTGCCCATCTATCAGGCCGCCGTCAAAAAGGAGCTGACCAGTCAGGGGATGTTCGATTCCCTGGAGAAGCAGGCTAAAGATGGGGTGGACTTTGTCACCGTTCATGCCGGAGTGAACAAGATCTCTTTAGAGCGGCTCAGACAGGACCCCCGCCTGATGGGTGTGGTGAGCCGGGGTGGCTCCCTGACCATGAAGTACATCGCCGATACGGGCGAAGAGAATCCCTACTACCAGGAGTTCGACTACCTGCTGGAGATGGCCAGAGAGTATGAGCTGACCCTCTCCCTGGGCGACGGCCTGCGGCCGGGCTGCATTGAGGACGCCTCGGACCGGGCCAAGTACATGGAGTTCATCATGCTCGGCGAGCTGGTCAGAAGGGCGCGGGCGGCAGGGGTGCAGGCCATGGTGGAGGGGCCGGGACACGTGCCCGCGGATGAGATCCAGACCAGTGTGAAGGCAATGAAGCACCTGACCGAGGGAGCGCCCGTCTACCTTCTCGGCCCTCTAGTAACGGACGTGGCCCCAGGATACGATCACATCACCGCTGCTATGGGTGGGGTGATCGCCGGCCTCGCCGGGGCAGACTTCCTCTGTGCCACCACCCCTTCCGAACACCTGGACCTGCCCAACAGAGAGGATGTGGTTGAGGGAACCTACGTCACCCGAGTCGCCGCCCATGCTGCCGACCTCACCCGCCCTGGGGTGAGAGAGAGGGCCAGGTCCTGGGATCTGCAGATGGCCAGGGCGCGGGCGGCGCTGGATTGGGACGGGCAGTTTCGGGCGGCGATAAATCCCGCTCTGGCGAGACAGATCAGGCACAGGAGGGGACTGGAGACCGACACCTGCACCATGTGCTCAGAGCTGTGCGCCATCCGTTTGGCCAAAGAGGCGATGGAAAAAGGGATCTCTAAGGATCAGAAGGTCGCCTGATCCAATCAGTTCAGAAGGTGATCATCTGAGCTTCTCTGCCGCCTGAGGGGCTACCTCGATGATCTGCACCGGCTCGATGAGTATGTTGGAGGTAGCAGTGGCTTTTCCCCCTTCCACGGTGTTTATCGCCCGCACGGATATCCCCTTGACTGTTATATACAGCCGGTTCTCCAGGTAGCTCCCTGGAGCCTGATCCAGTGCATTCAGATCCGGATTGCTGTAATTGTTGCTGCTCTCCGGAAAGCGGTTTGCAGCTGGCTTTCTCTTTTGGGAATATGCCGCGGATAGATTCTCTAGCTTTGCGCTCAGATTGGCTCTGTTCATCAGTGACTTCTCCCTTGAGCGGGAGATGAGATCGAGGGTGGCTGGATTGGCGGACGATTCTTTCGAAGGATAAAGGTCTATTGCGATCTGCTCTTGGGTGATAGGCCCGGCCGGTAGATCTTGCATCCCCCCTAGCGCTGGACCCGATAAGAGAAA
>JAXDAR010000017.1:0-17201 GCA_034679645.1 Methanothrix sp.
TCACTCGATATATATCGCCGGCCTCCCCGGCTCCGCTTGCTTGCTCTTGCCCTTGGGGTCCGCTCCCGGCTCTTCCGACGAATATACCTCCACCGGCACCCCAAAGGCACCGGCCAGATACTCTCTCTCTCTGGTCAGGGTCTGGTACTCGTCAAGGCCCAGGGCCTCTGCCGAGAGCGAATGGGCCGCCTTGGCCAGTTTTTGGGCATACTTGGGAGCATCCTTCTTGTGCGCGGCTATTGCAGGCGACGCCATGGCCTCCTTCATCAGAGCGCCCATATCCAGCTTTCCGCCGTGAGCCTGAGAGGATTCCAGGGCCAGGCGCAGCATCTCTTTTTTCCACAGGGGGGTGGTGTAAAGAGTGATCTTGGCAGGCTGGGCTGTTGTAACATTGACGATCTCCTGCACATCGTTTATCGTCCTCTCCAGCAGCTCCTCCGCCCCCTCCGCCTGCTCATCAATCAGTGATTCATCCGCCACTGGCCAATCTGCTAAAGAGGCATATCCCTGGCCTAGGCCTGCCGCCCAGATCTCCTCGCATACGTGCGGGATGAAAGGCGACATCATCCTCACCCAGGCCGATAGCACTGCACGGAGCTGGTTTTTCCCTCCCCGCCGCTGATACCAGCGCAGGTCTCCCATCAGCAAATAAAACGCACTCTGCAGTGCCCTGCGGGTCTGAATCTCCTCCATCGCCTCCGTAGCCTCGATAATGCGCCTCTGCAGCCGGGAGAGCATCCAGCGGTCGATGTGCGTCTTTTCCGCATTCTCGTCGATACTCTGATCGGCCAGTATCTCCCGCGCCAGATTGTAGAACCTCTCCAGATGAGCATGGGTGGACTCAACCCCATCATTTCTCCAGTCCACATCCGCCGTCCCCTCGGCATTGCCCAGAATGTACAGCCTTGTCACATCCGCCCCGTTCTCCGCCACCGCCTGGCGCAGGGTCAGGAGCGGCCCCTTGGACTTGGACATCTTCTGCCCCTCCAGGGAGACGAAACCGTTCACGGCCAATGCCCGCGGCCAGAGCTGCTCCGGGAATATGGCCACATGATGGTAGAGGAAGAAGAGCAGGTGGTTGGCCACCAGATCCTTGCCCGATGTGCGCAGGTCCACGGGATACCAGTAGGCGAAGTCGTCGTGAATCTGCTCTACCGTCTGCCCAGGAAGGCCGGTCAGGTTCGCTACCGCGGCGGCATCGCCGTTATCCATGAAGATGTACTCGAAAAACTCCGGGGGCAGGTTGTCGATCTTCATCCCGGCGTTGACATACTTGGCCAGGATGTAATAGGCCATGTAAATGGTCGAGTCTCCCAGGGACTCAATCAGCCACTCCTTATCCCAGGGGAGGTGAGTCCCAAGACCCTTCCGCCTGGCACAGGCCTTGTCCTTCAGCCAGTCGATCTTGTTCTCGAACTCCACCCGGAACTCCGGCGGCACTATATTCATCCTGGACAGGCACCATAAAACCTTGCCCTTCCACTGGGGATTGGAGTATTCCAGGAACCACTGGTCCCGCACCATCATGATAACACACCTGGTGCCGCAGCGGCAGATCACCGGCGTCTGGGAGAACTCATAGAAGATCTCTGCTATCCCCCGGTCGATCAGATCCCGGAGGAGGAGGTCCTTGATCTTGCTCACAGCCGTGCCCGCATACCGACCGGTATTGGGCTTTAAAACGCCATTATGAAACTCGCGGCGGTAGACCATCTTGGTCGCCTCTTCCGCCTTGGGGTCATTCTGATCCACGACCCCCAGCTCTTTGACCGCCTCCACCGCCGGAAACTCCCCGTAGCCCGGCGATTCGATCAGAGATATGAACTCGATCTTTTTCAGGTCCTCTTTGATGCCATACTGGCTCAGGTCCTCCTCATAAAGATCCTTCAGAGCCAGATAATCGTAAGGGGCATGAGCGGGAACGGACATCACAATTCCTGAGCCGTTGTCCGGGTCCACGAAGCCCGCCGGCAGTATCAGCACCTCCGCCCCGGTGAGAGGATTGGTCACCCTCTTGCCGATTAGATCCTTCCCTTCGATCTCCGCTCCCCAGGCCACACTTCGATCGGTGAATGTCAGCTTCTCATAAGCCTCTTTGGAGACTATCCAGCTCTCGTCGTTCACCCTCGCTATTACATAGGTGACAGCTGGGTTGAGCCAGAGGTTGGTCACTCCGAATACCGTCTCCGGCCTCAGGGTGGCACAGGGCATAACGGTATCTCCCATCCTGAACTTGATCAGGGCGAAGTCCATGATGGTGGCATCCTCGCCCTTCAGGATGTCGTGGTCCTCCACCGGATTCCTGTCGTGCGGACACCAGCGCACGGGATGGCTGCCCTTGACCACATAGTCAAGCCGGTGCAGTATGCCGTACTGCCACTCGATGAACTTGCTGTAAGCGGGATCGGTGGTGGTGAACTCCCGCCTCCAGTCGAGGGAATAGCCGATGGACTGCATCGCCGATTTGGCCTGCCGGCGGAAGTAGAGCACTATCTTCTCCGGGGTATTCAGGCTGGCCAGCTCCTCCTCCGGAATGCCGTGCAGCCGGGTATAAACCCCCCAGATGAGGGGATCTTTGTTGGCTATCAGCTCGGAGAGGCCCACTATGGGAGTCCCGGTGGCATGAAAGCCCATGGGGAAAAGGACGTTGAAGCCTCTCATCCTCTTGTAGCGGGCAAATGCATCTCCTATGGTGAAGGTGCGGGTGTGGCCGGCATGCAGATTGCCGTTCAAGTAAGGATAGGGTATGGTTAAGAGAAACTTCTGGCGTTCATCGGGCTCCGGCTCATAGACCGCATTCTCCTCCCAGGTCTTCTGCCACTTGGCCTCGACTTCTTTTGCAGAATAGATATCAAGCAATTTTGCTCCCTCCAGTCTCGGTGGCATGGAATTCCACCTACACCTTCATCTTCTCCAGCCGTCTTGCTGCCTCTTCCACTCTTTTGGTCTCTCTGGTGATGGAGAAGCGGATGTAACCCTCGCCGTACTCTCCGAATCCCACTCCTGGGGTGGCCACGATCCCCGTCCTCTCCAGCAATTTGGCAGCATAATCGATGGAGCTTCCACCCACCCAGGCCCAGAGGTAGAGGGTTGCCCTGGGCTTCTCCAGTTCAAGGCCGATATCCTTGAGGGCTTTATACAGGATCTCTATGCGCTGCTGGTAGACCTGGCGGATCTCATCCACCACCTCCCTGGGGCTGTTCATGGCCACAATCCCTGCATCCTGCACTGCGCCAAAGGTCCCGGAATCGATGTTGCTCTTGATCTTGCCTATCCCGGCCAGGACATCGGCATTGCCCACCACTGATCCTATCCTCCAGCCGGTCATGTTATAGGTCTTGGAGAGGGAATGAAACTCCACTGCCACCTCCTTTGCCCCATCTACCTCCAGAATGCTTGAGGATCGATTGCCATCGAAGTAGATCTCGGAGTAGGGGTTATCGTGCATTATGATGATATTGTGGTCGCGGGCATAGTCCACCAGCTCGGCGAAGAATTTCTTGCTGGCCGTCGCCCCGATGGGGTTGTTGGGATAGTTGAGAAACATGATCTTCGCCCGCCGGGCGATCTGTATCGGGATGGCATCCAGGTCCGGCAGAAAGCCGTTCTCCCTCAACAGCGGCATAACAGCTGGCTCTCCGCCGGCGAAGGCCGTGGCCGTCCTGTAGACCGGGTAGGCAGGATCGGGCACCAGGGCCACATCACCGGGATTTATGAAGGCCAGTGGCGCATGGGCGATGCCCTCCTTGGAGCCGATCAGAGTGAGCACCTCATTCTTTGGATCCAGGTCAACATCAAAGGTCTTCTTATACCAGTCTGCAACAGCAGCCCGGAAGGCTAGCTTTCCCTCGTAAGACGGGTACTGATGGTTCGATGAGTCATCCACTGCCTGCTTCAAAGCTGAAACGATGTGATCGGGGGTCGGCAGATCCTGATCGCCGACGCTCAGATCGATTACGTCCACACCTTTTGCCCTTGCCTCCTGTTTCGCCTTATCGATGCCGGCAAAAAGATACGGCGGGAGATTCTTTATCCGATCGGCATACATTAGGTTCTCTCCATGGAAGATGCATTTATATGATGACAATGATTCTTTTTTTGTTCCTGTCCAGGTTATTGTCCCGCAGGTACTACTTTCACGTAGTATTTAAGATTAGAGGGGCCTGGGAAGATTCTTGAAGGTCAATAGGTCATACAGGTCATATAATAGATCGGTGTAAATCGGATGTCTTGAAGTTATCGAGCCGAAAAGGGAGATTGATGCTGGAGATAAAGGATTTGAGCCGCTGGCTGCCCCAGGAGGCCATTGAGCTTTACGAAGGGCAGGGGTATAGGGAGCTTTATCCTCCACAGGCGGAAGCTGTGGAACGGGGTCTTCTGGAGGAGAAGAGCATGCTTCTCGCCCTGGCTACCGCCTCGGGAAAGACTTTCCTGGCGGAGCTGGCCATGCTCAAGGCCGCTCTGCAGTCAAAGCGCTCCCTGTACATCGTCCCTCTGCGCGCCCTGGCGGCAGAGAAGTTCGATTCTTTTCAGAGGTTCAGTGAACTGGGGGTCAGCGTGGGCATCAGCACAGGCGACTTCGACAAGAAGGACGAGCGCCTGGGAAGAAATCAGATCATCATCGCCACCTCAGAGAAGGCGGACTCATTGATGAGGAACGGTGCCTCCTGGGTGCGGGATCTGGCTGTGCTGGTGGTCGATGAGATTCACCTCTTAAACGATGTTGGCCGGGGCCCTACTCTGGAGATGACCATCACCAAATTGCGACACTCCAATCCCGGATTGCAGATCATCGGCCTTTCGGCGACAGTGGCCAACTCCCGTGACCTGGCGGATTGGCTGGATGCTGAATTGGTGAGCAGCGATTGGAGGCCCATCGCCCTCAAGGAAGGGGTCATCTGTCATGGGAAGCTTGTCTTCCCGGATGAGGAGAGGGCTCTGGAAGCGAAGAAGGAGGATAAGAAGGACGAGGCCATTGCCCTGGTCAGGGATACTCTCTCTCAGGATGCCCAGATACTGATATTCGAGAACTCCCGCACGAATGCCGAGGCTGCGGCCATAAAGCTCAGCAACCTGATCCCGCCTGCTCCTCTGGCCGGGGCCCTCTCGGAGAGCATTCTGGCCACGGGCGAGAGCGAGACCTGTCACCGCCTGGCCTCATGCGTCTCCAGAGGCATCGCATTTCATCATGCGGGCCTGTTGCCCGAGCAGCGCAGGCTGGTGGAGCAGGGATTCCGGGAGAACAAAATCAAGGTCATCGCCAGCACTCCCACCCTGGCTGCCGGCCTGAACCTGCCGGCCAGGAGGGTGCTGATCAAGAGTTACCGGAGGTATGAGTATGGCTCGGGCATGGTCCCCATACCGGTGATCGAGTACCGCCAGATGGCGGGCAGAGCGGGAAGACCCGGCCTTGATCCTTACGGCGAATCCTTCCTCATGGCCAAGAACGACTCCGAGATGCTCAATCTGAAAGAGCATTACATAGAAGGCTCGCCTGAGGAGATCTGGTCGAAGCTGGCCAGCGAGAGCGCTCTGCGCACCCATATTCTCTCCACCATCACCGCCGGATTTGCCCGGACGGAAAAAGAGCTGAAGGAATTCATTGCCACCACATTTTATGCTCATCAGCAGGACCCCTGGCACCTGGATTCCGCTTTAGAGAAGGTCCTGGTCTTCCTCTCGGATAACGGGATGATCCTGGATGATCCGGAGGGCGATCTTGTCCCCACCAGGCTCGGCTCTCTGGTCTCCAAGCTTTATATTGACCCCTTGAGCGCAGTCATAATGCTGGAGAACCTGGCTGGGAAGGGAAGCAAAGAGGATAAGGATAGCAAAGAAGGCACAGTGAGAAAGCCCTCCGATCTCTCCCTCATCCATCTCATAACCATGACCCCGGATATGGCATTGCTTTACATCCAGTCGGCAGACGGCTGGGTGGAGGAGTTCATCGATCTCAATCAGAGGGAATTGTTTGATGAGGAGAACTATGACTATCTTCTCCGCGAGGCCAAGACCGCTGCCATGCTCACAGACTGGATCGGAGAGGTAAAAGAGGAGCTTATAAGCGACAGGTATCGCATAGGACCCGGCGACATCCGCCGCTCTGCCGAGACAGCAGAGTGGCTGATGCACTCCTTGGCAGAGCTGTCCAAGCAGCATGATCTGGGAATCACCTATCGGGCGGAGCAGCTATCGATTCGTCTCCACTATGGTGCCGGCCAGGACCTCCTATCCCTGCTCGATCTGAAGGGAGTGGGACGGGTGAGGGCAAGGAAGCTCCACCAGTCCGGTATAACTAACCGGGAGAAGCTCAAGAGCACCGATCCGGCGGAGGTAGCCAGGCTCCTCGGCCCGAAGATCGCAGAGAAGGTGCTCCTTCAGCTAGCCAGGGAGGAGAAGGCAGAGAGGATGGAGTGGATAGGTTCAGATCAAGCCATAGAGGGATATGGAAAAGTTGGAGGAAGTGGGGGAGAAGGAGAGGTGAATGGCGATATGAGGGATCAGGAAACGGGTGAACTGCAGCCTCCGGGGGATCTGCCGCCCAAAAGAAAGAAAGCGGCACGAAGGTCAAAACAGGAGAGACTGCCTTGAATTGGCTGAAGAAGATCTTCGCCGGATCAACGTCGGAGGCAAAAGAGAGCCTTAGGCTGGAGGATGTCATTTCCTGGCTGGAGGAAAAGGAGGCTACAACCAGATGGGAGGAGAGCCTATCCGGGATATACCGCCAGCTCGATGATCAGGCCAAGGAGCTTTCTGAAGATATCTCCCTTCTGGCCTCGGCGGAGCCGGACCCTTCCACTCCACCCAAGCTGCTCCGGGCGGGGCTTGCTGCCCGGGGAGAAGTGGTCAAGCAGATGGAATCGCTGCAGGAGAAGATCGCTCCACCCAGGAAAAGGGACCTTGAGTCCGCCAGCGAGCACCACTGGGCTCTGGTCAAAGGGCTGGAGAGGACAGTCACTACCTTTGGCCGGGCGCAGCGTTACGTGGCCGCTCTCTTCCCCAAGAGCCTGGAGAGCATAAACTCCGATCTGGGGCAGACCAGCCGCGCTCTGGTCGATCTGGAGGAGGTGATCGGCAAGAGAAGAAAACTCTCCGAGGAGATCTGGTACTCAAAGGAGCTGGCGGGAGAGCTTGAAAAGGGCCTTGCAGCTATAGATTCCTTGAAGAGGAAGCTGGCCGGAGAAGAGGAGCATCTTGCCAGCACCTCTGCCCGGCTGAAGGAGAATGAGGAGAGATCAAAGAGCCTGGCGGCAAGCGACGTGGGTAAAAGGACGGAAGAGCTGAAAAGGAGCCTGGAGGAGAAGAAAAGGGAGAAGATCCAGACGGAAGAGGAGCTGAGGGCTCTGATCTCTCCCCTGACCAAGGCCCTGGGCAGGATCACCAAGCAGAGCTCAAGCGACAGGATCAGTCTTGAGCATGGCGAGGTTTTCTTGCAGCTTTTGAACAATCCCGCTCCCGCCCAGGTCTCGGATACTGAGATCGCCGGCTCCCTGGCGGAATTGCGTGCTCATCTGGCCGCCCTGGGATTGAAGGATCGAAAGAAGGAGAAGGTCTTAGATCATATCGACCAGCTTATCGGCAAAAGGTCGCTGGAACTGGCCCGCTCCCGTCATTTCAGCCTGGCAGAGGAGATCGAATCCCTGGAGGGTCAGCTAAAAGAGAGCAGCAAAGAGGCTCTGGCACTGAAAGACTCCATCTCTCAGGATAAGAAGAGCCTGCGAACCCTGGAGGCGGCGGTGGAGCAGAGCCGCGAGGACCTCCTGGCTCTGGAGGAGAGGATGAGCTCAAAGCAGTCCGAGCTTGTGGAGAGGCTGACCAGGATCGCCGGCAAAGAGATGAGCCTAATTCTGCCGGAAAGAAGCGGGTGATGGACTGCAGGTCAACCTGGGGGGGATAGTCCCTCTGTCCACAGTGGACTGGCTGGGCAAAGCGGCGCTGGTGGTATTCCTGCGGGGCTGCCCCCTTCGCTGCCCTCACTGCCACAATCATGCTCTTCAGACAGGTGAGAGCAGAATCGAGTTTCATACTCTTGCCTCCCGGATAGTCTGCCGGGTCAAAGGATTGCCGACGCCGGCTATTGCATTCCAAGCCAGCACTAGGCAGATCAGCCTTGAGGATGCATCTGTCCGGGCAGCATCCCGGCCGTTTGTCGATGCCTTCGTCCTCTCAGGAGGCGAGCCCCTAGAGCAGCCTGCAGCCTGTCTCAGGCTGTTTGGCCTGGCGAAGAGCCTTGGGCTGTCGACGGGGTTGGAGACCTCTGGATTCTATCCCCATCGGCTGAAGAGGATGCTGGAGGCAGGCGTGGTGGACAGGGTCTTCTTGGACCTGAAAACGGAATTCAGTGAGCCCGCCTACCAGGCGGCCACAGGAATAAGAGGAGCAGCCGATCGGGTGCGTGAGAGCCTGGAGATCTGCTATCAATCCGGTGTGCCATTCGACGCCCGGAGCACGATCTTTCCCGAACTGCCCTCCACAGGCCAGATAAAGGAGATAGCCAGGATTCTGGAAGAGCTGAGCAAAAAGTATCCTGACAGCCGTCTGGAGCATCTGGTCCTGCAGCAGGGTCATCCCCGCGAGGGGGAGCCCTGGTTTGAGCCGGTCTCTTTAGAGGTGATGAAGGAGATGCAGGAGATGGCCCATGCCGCTGAAGGAGGAATTCCTGTCCAGATGCGAGCACCGGCGGTGATAAAATGGGCGGGCGAGATTGCCAGGAGCACATGAATGGTGAAGAATGACAAAAAATGGTGAAGAACGATGAAGAGAATGAAGATCATCGGTTTTGTGGGCCTGCCGGGGTCTGGCAAAGGCGAGGCCTCGAAGATCGCTCGCGAGATGGGTCTGGCGGTGGTGGTCATGGGGGATGTCATCCGCCAGGAGGCTGCCCGGCAGGGATTGGAGCCGACCGACCAGAACCTGGGCCGGATAGGTAATTCCTTGCGGGAGAAGGAAGGGCCGGAGGCCATAGCTAAAAGGACTCTGGAGATGGCCCGGAGGACGGGAAGAGAGCTGGTGGTGGTGGACGGTCTGCGCTCCGGGGCGGAGGCGGAATTCTTTCGCTCCCAGGCAGAGGAATTCTACTTGGTAGAGGTCCAGGCAGCAGCAGAGACCCGGCTGGGGTGGCTGGAGAAGAGGGGGCGGCCGGACGATCCCAGGGGATGCGGGGAAAAAGGCGGCAACGCAGAGGCCGGGCTTCTGGCAAAGAGCAGCTCGGCCACCGCTTTAGAGGAGAGGGAGTGCCGGGAGAAGGGCTGGGGATTGTGCCAGGCCATGGAGGGGGCTGATTATCGGATAGACAACTCTGGAAGCCTGGAGGACCTGCGCCGGAAGGTGGTGGGGCTGATGGGGGAGATTGAGAAGGGCGCCGGGGGAGGATAGTCGAAAAAGTCAGTATACAATCTGAAGTAGCCACTTACAGGAAAAGCATGCCATCAATAAAAAATTAGGATTCGATTCAAAGTCCTGCTCGTTCTACGATCACATCGGCAACTTCCTTGGCGCTATTAAAGGGGAAATCTCCCGCTGTTAGTACCTTCCCCGCATCAGCGGCAGTAAGCTCGATATCCCCTGCCTTGCACTTGGTTGCAGTTCCTTGAGGCATGGCTGCTAGAAGCTCATCAGGCGAATTTATAGGGAATCTGGCATTCTTCAACGCTCCCACAATTTGTGCATGTATCTCGTCTTTTACACTCATGGTTTCCCACCATATCGTATAACTACGGTCATCAATATATAGTTAAGCGTCATAGAAATATACCAAGTATATTCTAATGCATGAGATTAACTCTGAAGTACATCATGAGAACCTTTTTATCCTCATTATTCTGTGATGTATTACATGGATGCGGATCTCAGAGACGAAGTCAACGCGATTAAATCGAAGCTAGCCGACATGCATGATGACATAAAGAGATTCATGGAGCAGTCCAACCAGCAGCATTTGGCATCAATTCTTGATGACTGCAGGAATAAGTTCTCCGGCATAATTCTGGGATATGCAGAGGACGAGATTGAGAGCGGCTTGGAAAGCAATATGGTGAAGGGATGCCATATGAAGGAGACCTGCAACGCGTTATTCCATGATCTTTTAGAGAACAACTTGGGCCAAATCAGGAGAGGAGACGTATCAGAGGACTCAATCAACCATACGAGATCGAAGATGGAGCAGATGAGGAAGAAGGCCCCTTATGAACAGTGCAGGGACTGTTTCTCCGAAGCGGCCAGACTTTTTGATAAGCAGCTCGAACTGATGAGATCGCTTAGGGTGTACAGAGATAGTAATGTGATGAAGGAACAGATGAACGTGCTATCCGAGGAGGGTGTAGTTATTGAGGTGCTTGAGCCCTTGAGCAATAGACAAAGACTGCAAATGCTGAAAGCCCTCTCCACAGAGACAATGACCTTTTCATCTCTTTCTGCTCTCACGAATCTCAGGGGCGGCAATCTTCTTTTCCATTTGCAAAAGTTGCTGGATAGCGGAATGATTCTGCAAAGGCACGAGCGTGGAGACTACATGATAACGGAAAAAGGATTCAAAGCTCTAAGAGGAATCACAGAGCTTTATTCAGACCTGACATCTGCAGAAGTAGAAGCCAAGACAGCTTTACTTCGTGCTCCTTAGGAAGACTAAGTCACCTTGATCAGCCCACACCACCTCTTTCTTTACATACGGGGCGATATAGGGACTCAGGGAGTCAGGTGTAACCAGCTCTACCGGTCTATTGAAGAGGTCTTCAAGATAAAATGAGAGCCTCATGAAGTTGTCAAAGGTGGGCTGATCAAACTCGACCATTATGTCCACATCACTGCTATCCTTTTCCTCCCCCCGAGCAAACGAGCCGAACAGGCCTATCCTCTTCACCCCAAATCTCTTCTTAATCTCCTGCTCGCGCCCTCTCAGGATATCAATGATATTCATAGTGTGTCAATTAATTATTAGCGGGCAAAGATTAAAAATCTATTTCTGCATGAACATTACCACTAAATAATATTGGCGTAATGCATCGCCATGGACTAGGCGCTGTCGCTCCCGAACACCTGACAGGGCCGCTTCACCCCGTTGATCTCCTGAATGAATCCGGCCACAGTGGGAGGCACCAGCTTCTCCCACTCTCCTCCCTCCCGCATCAGAGCACGGATGGCCGATCTTGAGTACACATCCCTCTGATACAGGGGCGGCCTTTTCGCCTTAACTCTCGCCTCGGAGAAGAACCGGATGACCAGGGGAGTGTTGGGTAGACCAGGTCAAAGCAGGGCACCATGGACTGAAGGCGAGAGAACCCACAATGAGTTGCAGTTGATATCCTGCAGGGCGGTGACAATGCACATCCTGCGCAGCTCTCCCTTCCCCAGAGCGGCATAGATCATCTCCATCCTCTCCCCTCTGGTGAAGGGATTCTCAGGACCTTGGTTCTCCTGGGCGCTTACTATCACTATCAATCTCATCAACCTCTCGGGCGATCTCCTCCAAGACCGCCTGATGGCCAAGATGATAGGGCTGAAAGCGCCCGATGTAAAGCCCGCGCATGAGCATTGACATTTCTTTTTGGCCTATTTGCCTATGACCTGCTTTCCGATAAGCAATATGGCACTCACATTATTGGGGCCGGTGGGCAAGCCGACCGCAATCTGGGTGACTCCGGTCTTCGGCAGCTCACCCACCCTCGCCCTGCAGTCCGCCAGCGCTCCGGATATGGAGAAGGCCTCGCTCATCCTCGGGGTCACAGCATCCATCGCCCCCTAAGTTGAAGCGGGATATGGCCTCCGATATGGTCCTCGCCTCATCCATGCCGATTCCGTGCCTCTCCAGCACATTCTCCGGCGACCCGGCGACGATGAAGGCCACCACAATCTTGGAGGCGCCCACTGCTTTGGCCTGATCCCTGTCCGCGCTGATGCTGGCATAGGCGCATACCTGTACATCCTCGGGCCTGCATCCGGCCTTCTGGGCCCCTGCCCGGATCATGGGCACAGCGGACTTGAAGTCATCGGGATGGGAGGCATTAATCGGAACTCGATCGCTGATCGCCCCCGCCAGCTACAGCATCTTCGGCCCCTGAGCGCCGATATAATTGGTATCTTCGAAGTGGTAAAGGACATATGTGCCCCTTTAATGCCCGCCTGGCTGACCTGCTCTTTTGCCAGGAAGGCTCTGATCGCCAGCACGGAATCTCTCGCCCTGGAGAGGGATTTGTCCCAGCTGATTCCCACCTTATCGAATATGGCATTGTCCCCCGATCCTATGGACCTCATAGACTATCAACACAAACCATCAACAAACTCTTTTAAATAGAAAAAAGACAGAAATATCCCAATCAGGAGGTATTAGATTTATGAAGCGATCACTTAAGCGATCTAAAATTTCCGTTCTGGCTCTGGCCATTTCCATGACCGCCCTGGCTTTTGCCAGCAGCGTATGCGACAACGCCCCCTGTGAGCCGGTGATAAATGCCACCGTGGGAGAGGAGTTCAAAATCACCATGCCCTCAAATCCCTCCACTGGATTTGGCTGGTGGACCGATTTTGATCCTCAGTTCCTGAGCCTGGTGAAAAAAGGATCGGATCGAGGCAATGTCAGTCCGGAGATGGTTGGGATGGCGGAGGAAGAGGTCCTCACCTACCGGGCAGTATCCCCCGGAGAGACAGAGGTTTATCTTCTTCTCCTGCAGCCCTGGGAAAGCGGCTCCATCGCAGAGAGGCTCATCTATCCGGTGATGATCTCAAAATAAATGCCGGACGGCCCGGGGAAATCAGGCATTTATTTTAGCTCTCTTTTTTGCATCTACCTAAACTCGCCGCTCACTCCATCGCATGATCCTCTAAAGAGGCAGACGATGCCTGCGGCCAGGAGGACGGCGATGATCCCGGTGAGAAAGATGCCATCGAATACCCCTGCTCCCCCTATGGACAGAATCACCGGCTGGGGCTGGAGAAGCTGCACCGGCGAGAGGGCAGGCAGTATTCCCGGAGTGAGAAGGCTCAGCAGGTCAGCTCCGATCAATGTTCCTATGGTGCCGCTGATGTAGGCCAGAGGAGGAGACCGACGGTAGCCCCCGGCCAGGATCAGACCCACCGTTGCTGCCAGGAGGGGAGAGAGCCAGAAGGGCAGGACTATACCCTCGCCGGGAATAGCCTCTGCCGCATAATAGGTGACAGCGGCTACCACTGCCAGCCCAAGGATGGATTTGCTCAGTGATGCCTGTCCCCGGAGGATGAGATGGGCGGAGACGACCAGAGGTATGATGCAGCCGCCAACGTTCACCGCCAGATAGAGAGGATGAAATGTGCTGGGAAATGCTGCCGTATACTGGCTCATCGCTGTCATGTACCACTGCGGGTATGCGGATATTGGGGCCTCCATGAGAGGGATGTCCACCAGGCTTCCCAGGATGCAGCCGAAGACCGCCAGGGTGGCTGTCCAGTGGCTGAAGCCGACCATCTGGAAGGCGGACCGGGAGAGCCGGAGGAACAGGAAGATGAATATCAGGGGTAGAGCTAGAACTAAAAGCATGATGATGACGGTGATCGGCAGTATCAAGACCTCAAACAGGATATCAGCCTCCTGGATGGTATCCTTGCCGCAGGGTTAATAGAGCTTTCTGCAAAATATTTATCTCCCAAAGGGAATTTTTCAATCTGAATAATCCAGGTGATGCAAAGTGACTATTCTTATCGGCAGCGCGGCCCGGGGGCTTGTGGAATCCATGATCGATCCGGAGACACAGACCCAGATGTGCGGCATGGAACTGACATTGCAGAAGATCGAGCGCTTCATCTCCTCCGGGACAGTGGCCTTCGAGAATAATGAGCGAAGGCTGCCGGAGACCGAATCCCTGAACTTCGACCAATCCGGATGGATCGATCTGCCTGCCGGGGCCTATCTGGTGACGTTCAATGAGATCGTCAGCATTCCCGGTGATGTGACTGCCATGGCCAGGGCCCGTTCCACCCTCCTGCGTTGCGGGGCGAGCCTGGAGACTGCCCTCTGGGATCCGGGATACCGGGGACGCAGCCAGAGCCTGCTGGTGGTGCACAATCCATCCGGCCTGCGGCTGAAGAGGGATGCCCGGTTGATGCAACTGGTCTTCATGAAGCTGGAAAAAGAGGCAGAGAAGCAGTATGAGGGCAGGTATCAGGGGGAGAACATCTGAGGTAGGTGATGAAGTCTTCAGGATCAGGAAACAGGTCGCCTCTCAAATTCTTTATCCTGCTCTTCCTTCTATCCCTTCCGTTCTGGCTGGCTGGAGACATAACGGAGCGGGAGCTTCCCCTTCCCTTCAGTCTCCCTGCGGGCGCGCTGGTGCTTGTCTGCCCCATGGCGGCAGCACTGATCCTCATCTACAGAGAGGAAGGACCTGACGGAATACAACGGCAATTGTCAAGATGCTCTGATTATGGAAGAATTCAATCGAAGGTCTGGTATCTGCCTGTCTTTCTTTTAATGCCCTTCCTCATGGCCCTGGAATATGGGATTATGAGGCTGGCCGGGATGCCAGTCCCAGATCCCCAATTCTCTCTCCTTGCCCTGCCGGTCTTCTTCCTCCTTTTCTTCGTTGCCGGGATAGGAGAGGAGATCGGCTGGACGGGGTACGCTACTGATCCGCTGCAAGATCGCCGGACGGCATTGGAGGCCGGCGTCATTCTGGGGATCGTCTGGGCGGTATGGCATATGACGCCCTACATTCAGGGGCATAATACTCCCATCTGGCTTATCGGTCAGAGTGCAGCTACCATTCTGCTGCGAGTTCTGATCGTCTGGATCTACAATAACACCGAAAAGAGCCTGTTTGCCGCGATCGCCTTTCATGCCAGCTCCAACCTCAGCCAGCTGGTGCTCTTCCCGATCTACGGTTCATACTACGATCCGGTGATTGCCTCTGTCCTCTTGGCGGTCACGGTAATAATGATCGTGATAATGTGGGGGCCCAGGACATTGACTGAATACAGGGATATTTTTAAAAGGGAAAAGATCAGAGAGAACTTCCAGAGGCGAAAGAGGTGACCGGATGCCAGTAAGCAAAAAACAGCTTGAGAAGCTGAATAAAGTGAAGAAGGCCAAGGCGGAGGAGCTTGCAAAGGAAGCAGCAGCAGGCAGCGAATCTGCCAAGAAGAAGCTCAAGAAGCTGCAGAAAAAGATCAAGTAAATCTTTAAGTAGTCTTTTATTTTCTTTTTTCTTTCTTTGTCAATGAAGTATATCTAAAAAGAGATTGGGAAGAGGAGGATAATCCTGATCACTGCTTTGCCTTAGGATCCATCTCCCAGATGCCGAAGGCATTGTTCTCGGTGTCCAGACAGATCACGAAGTAGCCCATTCCTGGAACGGCCATCTTGGGGACGATGATCTTGCCGCCCAGCTTCTCAGCCTTCGCCGCATATTCATCAACCGATGGCACTCCGATGTAGTTTATGATCTGCTGTTCCGGCTTCATCCTCTTCATCATGCCTCCGCCGGGAGCCCCAAAGGTGTCTATCATGGTATAATCCATTCCTGGATAGTCTTCCATCCTCCATCCGAAGAGGTCGGTGTAGAAGGCTTTTGCTCGCGAGAGGTCATCGGCGGGTATTTCAAAGTGAACAATGCTTGGCATTTTTCGTACCTCACTAAATTAGAGCTTTTAGTTCCAATATGTTTGTATCCCCAAACGATTAAATAGTTTTCCTAAAAGCGGTTTGAATCCGGTCAGATTCGTGGACCATAATGGATTTAAACATTGAGAATTAAAAGCAAAATTGCTCAATTTGGCGAGCATGATCCCCGCCCAGCGGGGCCAGACGGATGGATTTCTGGGACGAGAACGTCCCAGTTTCACGCACCTATATGGTGTCCGAAACCCTGGGAGGTGTGTGAAAGACCAGAGCGTATCGAAAATGCCTCATTGACCGGGTCAACTTCATTAAGATATTTGTGCCAGTCAAGGAGGTTCGTGAAAATCGGCTTTTTTTCGACATCATTAGAGCCCGAAAAATGGCCGCACCTATCCATGTCTGAAAGGACGTGGTCCAATTGAAACCCTATTGCAAAGATCAAGGAGCTGATGATTTTTTTGGCTCTTCGCTAAATTGTGTGGGTATTGTACTGCAGAGAATTTTTCTTTGCGTCTTGTTGTCTTTGTGGGGAGGCCTATGCATATCGATTTCACCGCAGAGGCACAAAGGCACAAAGACGAGAGAAATAATATCCCCAGTCTACCCACAGAAAACAGCGAAGAACCATTTTTTTCCCTATCCATGTCTGAAAGGACGTTGCCTAGCGAATTCAATTCTAATTATAAAATACTCAAGCATTTGATATTCCTTATGAATTTCACTCTGCATCTTCATTCTACATACAATCAATATTCATATTGTTACATTCAAATCATTCAACGGCTTGCCACGGTTGTATCCAAGCCTTCCAGGCGTTGGGGGAGCCCAGGGAATTAGCGCGGGAGGCCCGCAGGGCCGACTCGCGGCGTGCATAAAAAAAATGGTCTATTGGTTTTGAATTAGCCTGGATAACAGGCTGGTTTTCTTAAGGATGGTTTTAACTTTTGCATGAGCCCGCCGGGAGAATTTTCGCTTTAATATATTGCAGTCCATAACCATCGTCGGCTCATCCCGATCTTTCTAGCTTGTGGGGGCCCCTTTGCCTGCGTCCCGGAGGGCCGACTCGTGGCGCCCGCTAAAGAAAAATAGTCCGTGTGGTTCACATATCGAAACCTCTATGTCAACTTTCGACAACCTATCCTCCCTTCGCCCTGACAAGAAAAGATATATCAAAGAAATGCCGATGTCCTGTGGCGAGGACGGTTAGCGGTGGCAGACAAAAGCCAGAATTCAGCGAGCCTAAAGGAGATCCCTGCCACTTTGATCCTGGCGGAGATCGAGCAGTGCAAGCCCGCGGAACACAATGAGGTTCTGATCAAGGGCGATATGATAATCGGTTATGCCAACCTTCCAGTCGTGGAGGGAAAACCTGGTGTCAGCTCTGCCATAAAGATAACTAACTCTCAATTCCAGGGCAAAGTGACTCTGGGTCAGACCGCTTTCCTGAAATCGGTCGAACTCAGGGGATCGACATTTCTGAAATCGTTCGACATCAGGGGATCGACATTCCATCAGCCGGTCAGCTTCAGCAGTTCAGTCTTCAAGTCGGTTGCGGACTTCGGAAATGCCCGCTTTGCCGGAGAGGTCAGCTTCAACAAATGCCAGTTTGAGGATGAGG
>JAXDAR010000018.1:0-39063 GCA_034679645.1 Methanothrix sp.
AAGTTTAGAAGGCTCTTTCTAAGGATCAAAGCAAGAAAAGGACATAATGTGGCAGTTGTGGCTCTGGCTAGAAAGATACTATGCATCTTGTATCATCTTTTGATGAACCAGGAAATGTATCAAGAAGGCGGAATAACAAAATCAAGGCAATCCCGAATTGATTGGTCTTCCGCGACAATTGATAAGATGAGCCTGCAACCCATGATTGAGATAATTGCCAAAGCAGGTTATGAGGTGAAAAAGATTGAAGGAGAGGGGGGATAGCCCCCCATTCTTGATTTTTGTATGTTTCTCATGGGAAAAGCCTTCGCTATGACCCAGAAGAAGGTCCGCGAGGAGAGACTAAAGCCGATGTTGAGGGACGACATATGATCATTCAGGAAGCTCAATCAGATGGCCTTCAGTTGCCAATATCTCACTCCTGCCTGGCGCTGGATGTGAGTCGTAGCGGTTACTACGAATGGTTGAAGCGGTCCGAAAAGATCCCCGCGGAGAATAGCGAATCTTCGGATCTGATTAACCAGATTCAAGAGATAGCTCTGGAGTTTCCTTTTTATGGATACAGGAGGATCACAGCAGAACTTCAAAATCGCGGCTATAAGGTCAACCATAAGCGCGTGCTGAGGCTCATGCGCCAGGAGAAGTTGCTTTGCCATAGGAAGTTGTTCAAGCCGGTAACAACCGATTCCACTCATGGTCTGCCCGTCTATCCAAACCTTTTAAAAGGAAGGAAATCACAGGGCTGAACCAGGCGTGGGCTTCTGATATCACTTATGTCCAGCTGCAACATGAGCATATCTTTCTCGCGGTTATCCTGGATCTCTACAGCAGAAAGTGCATCGGCTGGGAGCTGAGTCGGAGCATAAGAAGCGATCTGGCCATGAGTGCTCTGGCAAAGGCATTGAAGAACCGTACCAAGGAATCCCTTGAGGGTCTTATTCATCATTCAGATCAAGGCGTTCAGTATGCATCCAGGGATTATGTAGACTGTCTCAAGGCGCATGACATCCAGATCAGCATGTCGAGAAAAGGAAACCCTTACGACAATGCTTTTGCAGAGAGTTTTATAAAAACACTAAAGGTTGAGGAGGTATATCTCAATGAATATGAGACATTTGAAGACGCGTTCAGGAACATATGTAACTTTATTGAAAATGTGTACAACCAAAAGAGGCTGCATTCAGCCCTCGATTACAGATCTCCGGTTCAGTTCGAAGAGGAGATCGCCATAAATATCATTGCTTAACCATTTGTCCATTATCAGGGGTGCAGTCCAATATCATTGCTTAACCATTTGTCCATTATCAGGGGTGCAGTCCAGCTACTCGTTAAGCGGTCGTCCTTTATCTGACTTATTAACTCGTTTTCTGCAGCAGTAAATCTTGCCATGGCGAGTTTTCCTCTACTTTAGTGACTTGTTTCATTGCTATATATTATGTGCTTCCCTTAAACATATAGACGCAATTGCAGATGGGCCTAAGCAGTGAAGGGACTTATTGAAAGCATTACAAATTTGCAGCGGGGACGGAAGCGCGAGAATCTTCGTCGAGTACACTTTCGATATGAGTAACGATGGAAGTGAGACTGTTAGGATTTGATGGGAATTGGCCTGCAATCGTCGCTTTGATTACTGGCTAGTCCTGCCACCGAGCACTGCCTTCTCCCACTTGCGCGTATGAGTGGCGAGCAGCACAAGCGGCACAAATAATGCCCGCCCGACAGACTGCGACGCAACCTAGACTACCTAGAGGCAGCATACCCAGGAGCGAGAGCCGTAGAACTGGCAAGGATGCAACAGTTGATGAGGCTGCCGGGCGAAGCTAGCCCACCGCTGGCTAAATCGGCAGGATAGAGACGCCCCCCGAAGCCTCAGTCGTGAAGTCTCCGTGCGCTCTGCGACTCTGTGGTTTGATCTTTTGTTGTTCAGTTATACTTCTCGCCAATAATAATGACAAACTGCCACTTCGTCCAAAAATCCAGCCTCTAAAGAGCTGCCCCCTCCTGGAGACAAGCCCCCTGACACCAAGGCCGAACCGCCCCCCGGCCCCCCATGCCGCAAGCCCACGTGAGCACACGCGCCCATGCATGAGCACGCACGCGCAAGCGCATATACGCACTCGCTTGACCTCTGATATCTTCCGACAGATAGCGAGCTCTCTAAAATCAAGGCTTCCTTATTGCCCTCAAAGCCCCAACGCATTTATGAACTGAGCAAATTCGTCATTTGAAACGCCCATTCTTTGCAGGATTGAGAGCAGCTTCTCATCCTTGATCAAGCGCTCTATCAGCCCATCAACAGCCCGATAGGCCTTATCATGATGATCGATCTCTACAAAGATAACAAGATCTTTGAAGATAATATACACAACAACAAAATGGTCGGAGATATGCAAACTGCGAAGACCCTTCAATTTATGAGTCTTCGGCACTCCTATCTCCGGATTCAAAGCTATGCCTTTGATCTTCTTGGCAGCCTGTGCCTTGAAAACAACATTTTTCCGGGCCAGTTTGGAGAATTGCTTATCGAAATGGCTGGTAGTAATCGGAAAGAATGCCATACTAAATCAGAAAATCAGAATTTATAGGCTCAGCAAATAAGCTTCCAGCTCTTCCGCATCCTTGAAGCGTCTGCAACGCCCCTCCAGAAAGTCCTCCAGACCTTCTGTAATTCCGGAGATGAAATCCGTAGCCTCCGGTTCTTTACTTAAAGGCATTACAGCCTTTCTTTCAGAGTCAGAGCATGCCATGCTAGCGCCTTACGATTCCTTTACCTATTAGTGCCTGCATAATTATTTAAGCCTTGCCTCTCGGCTGAGGGAACTGGCCCACATGAGCGCTTGCGACCGTTCTTGAGCCGCACGCACAATCCTGGCGGCCTTGTCTGAAACTGCTCCAACATCTGCAGGAAAAACGTCCGCCAAGCTGACGACGATGCAGCCCGGATGCCTTCCGGCCCAGGGGAACTGACCAGGCGAGCAACCTGGGCCCCGGAATGGAAGCAGCCAAGGTCGAGGGGCTACCGGGCGACGCAAGCCCACAGCCACAAGGGTTCGGCAAGCCTGGAAACGGCCTGAAACCTCAGCCGTGAAGCCTCTGTGCGCTCTGTGATTCTGCGGTGAGATCTGTTGTTGTCCGGCTATAATCTTCAGATAACGATAAAGCTAAACCGCAATTGCTTCCATAAATCCAGCCCTCCTCAGGACGCCGCCTTTTCCGGAGGCAAGCCTCCCTGACACCAGGCCCAACCGGCCTCCTGGCACCTTCCGAGCGCCCACACGCGCACGCGGCACCCGGCGGGCAGGCGATTTGACTTAACCGGAACCGGTGGGTCCAGGATTAACAGGACCATGCAGCCCTTCAGATACCCCCAATTGCAGCTCCGGCAGCATGCTGGCAGGTTTCCAAAGCATTCAGGTCAACCTCGCCTGCGGCAAGTGGTTTGGCAAGCAGCCTACCTTCATGGAATGCCCTCATGATGTCATCGATTTTTCTCTGGATTTCTATGGTATAATAAGCTTCATCGCAATTCGGACAAACGAATGCGGGGATGTTCTTGACTACTACCACCTGGTCGCCTACTCTCGCTACAAACTCCGTTGTCCCTTCTCGCATCCGGCTCTTGCACAATAGGCATTCGCCAGGTTCCATTTTATTTCCTCCGTCTACCATCGATCCATTCATCCTTATCTGGCAGATATACGGTCACAACCACCAGCCTGTCTTTGCAGATTGCCACGACAATGTGATGCACCATTCCTCTCATCTGACCTAACATCAGGACAGTGGGGCAACGATAGTCATCGTGGTACTCTTCTATTATCTCACCGTTTCTAATTAAGGTTATCAGGTCATCGGCGGATACCCCTCTTTCGAACATCCGTGCACCAGCATGATTTGAGATGATTATACTATTTAATGATGCAAATAGTTTCATCCGATCGAATAGAGCATCAGGTCCCTCATCGCTCGTAGCAACACCGCCATATATCGCCGGTCATGATATCCAAATTTGATGTTATTAGGATTATTCTTCCTCTATATAAATATTAATTAGAGTTTCGGTCAGAATTCGATAAATTTTTTTTAAAGTTAGATTCTCGGACTGCACAGTCTCTATTCCAATAGCGTCATACGGCGAGCACGTCATACTCTCTCAGAATATGGCTGGGCCTTCCATGTTATCGATTCTCTCGCTTCTCCTTTGCCACCCAACCATGCGCGCACCGCACCCATGTCGCCGCCTACATGCGCACTAAGCTTCTCATCTTCGATCAGGCGCCGAACGACTTTACCAATGGCTCGATAGGCTTTGTCGTGATGATCGATCTCCACAAAGATGACAAGGTCCTTAAAACTGAATTTTCCCGGAGTTCGGCGGAATCCAATTCGACGTCCTCTCGTCCTTTCCTTTTCCGCCAACCCACGCATGCACCCATGCCCGCTCTGCCGCCCACACCAACGCCCACACGCACGAGGAACCCGGCAAGTTGTCCTTGGGATTTCAAGGATGATAACCGCTTGAAAATATTAGAATAATTACGGCGGCCTGACTCAATTAAAATGAGTTTATGTTTCCTTTTTCATGCCGCTGCCTTTTGGAAAATAACAAATATATATTAAATAAGCCTAAAGCTATTTATACGATCAATAAGAAATGATGGTATAAATTATGTTGATCTGGGAAGCGGTGAAGGACCGGGACTCTGTAGGGTCGGAGTCTTTGGGACATAAGATAATTGGGGCACTGGAGATAATTGATATGAAAAATTATAGCTGCAATAAATGCTTGATTCTGGTGATATTTTTGGCCGCTTTAACGATTCTGAGCTGTCAGAGCGCTTATTGCAGCCCGCCCTGTATCGCGATGGATCTGAATAAATCCTTCGGAGGCTCCTACGACGATGAGCTATATTCTATCCAGCCGACCAGCGATGCAGGATATATCGCCACTGGCAGAACAAAATCATATGGCGAGAACGATTATGATTTATATTTAATAAAGACTGATAAAAGTGGAAACATTTTGTGGCAAAAAAATTACGGTGGAGCGAGAGAGGATGAGGGATACTCGGTAGAAGAGACCGCTGACGGTGGCTATATTGTGGCTGGACGAACCAGATCCTATGGCAGCGGAATGTACGATGTCTGGCTGGTGATGGTTGATCCATCCGGAGAGAAGACATGGGATAAAACCTTCGGAGGAGCACTGGACGATGAGGCCAGCAGCATAAAGAAAACTTCTGATGGTGGCTTCATCATCGCAGGCAGCACAAAATCCTATGGCAGCGGAATGTACGACCTCTGGTTGATCAGGATCGACCGGTTCGGAAGCAAGTTATGGGATAAGACCTTTGGCGGAGCCGGGGATGATATGGGGGATTCGATCCAGGTGATCGGTGATGAAGGATTCGTGGTCGCCGGCACAACTGCCTCCTGGGGAAATGGCGATGTTGATCTTCTGCTGATGAAGATCGATTCGAATGGAAATGAACTATGGACAAAGACATTCGGAGGAGAGGGAAGCGAGCGGAATCCCTGGAGCAGAGGATGGCAGGTCCTAAAGACTGCAGATGGCGGATATGCCATGCTCGGCTCCACCAACTCCTTTGGCTCCGGAGGATATGATATCTGGTTTGTCAAGACCGATGCCAATGGAGACAAAATTATCGATAGAGTATATGGCGGAACATACGATGAGGAAGGCGGCTCCCTGGTGGTGACAGCAGAAGGTGACCACATCCTCATCGGCTCGACAAACTCCTTTGGCTCTGGGGGATATGATGCCTGGCTGATCCTGGCCGATCAGAATGGTGAGAAGATATGGGATCAGACATTCGGCAGCAAACTGGATGATAAGGGATATTCGGTCATTCAAACAGATGATGGCAGCGCCCTCTTTGCGGGAAAGATGAAGCCCTATATCGCTCCCCCACCCCGAAGGATCAAAGGATGCTGCGATGATGGCCAGCCGGGAGAGGCTCCCACCTATTATGACGGCTGGCTGGTCGGCATCAGATCAGCTCATCCGATAATTGAGCTCCAGCCCGCCGACTATGCCGCCTGCGAAGGGCAAAAGGCAATATTGAATGTCAGCGCTTCCGGAAATGAGCCGATATTGTACCAGTGGTTGAAGGATGGTTCTCAAATCGCTGGGGCAACAGGAGATTCATACATAATTCCCGCCGCGAGTGTGGCAGATGTCGGCAGCTACCAGGTGAGGGTGAGCAATGCCTGCGGTTCAGTTGATTCCAGACCGGCGGTTCTGGTCATCAACTCCAAGCCCCTGGCGGAGATCGAGCCTTTTTATGGGATCGCATGCGCTGGATCGGAGGTGGTGCTGAATGCCACGGCATCTGGAACCGAGCCCCTGACCTACCAGTGGAGGAAGAACGGAGTGGACATCGCCGGGGCCAATACAAATCGCTATCTGATCTCAGACCTCCAGCAGGCTGACGGGGGCGACTACACTCTGAGCGTGAGCAATATCTGCGGGGTGGCAGAATCCGGGCCGGTTCATATAGCGGTGAGGTCCAGGCCGGAAATTCTTCGGCAGCCAATCGGCCAGACCGTCTGCGCCGGCTCATCCGTCTCTTTTGAGGTCCAGGTGGCAGGCAATGAGTCATACACCTACCAATGGCAGAAAGACGGCAGAAACATAACTGCGGCCAATTCTGCTCAATTGAGCATATCTGCAGCCGGCGCCAACGACCAGGGCAACTATAGTGTAATCATAAGCAGCGATCTATGCGGCTCGATCCAATCCGATCAGGCTGAATTGCGGATCAGATCGATGCCCATGGTCACAGAGCTGCTCCAACCCGCCAGCCAATTGGCATGTGAGGGATCAGAAGTAACACTTGCCGCCAATGTGAACGGCAGCGATCCGTTAGCTTTCCAGTGGATGAAAGATGGAGTGCAGATCCCCGGTGCAAGCCTTGCATCTTATCTGATAAAGAGTGCGAACGGCAATGATTCCGGCAGCTACAGTTTGATCGTTTCCAACGACTGCGGCCAGGTGGAATCCAATGCCTCATATCTGGAGATACTGGCCGGGCCGGAGATTCTCCTTCAGCCTGAGAGCCAGATGGTATGTGAGGGAGCTGCAGCAACATTTGCGGTTCAGGCGGAGAGCTCCGAGCCCCTTAGCTATCAGTGGTTCAAAGATGGCGTCCAGATCCCTGGCGCTACGGCTGATGCTTACACCATCCCTGCCACAAACCTCAACGATACGGGAAGCTATACCGTGCAGGTGGCAAACAACTGCAGCCAGATCGAATCAGAAGCGTCAAGCCTGGATATCATCGCCAGTCCCATGATCCTGAAGCAACCGGCAAGCCAGAAGACCTGCCAGGGAAGCCCGGCAACATTCACTGTTCAGGCGGAAAGCAGCGAGCCCCTGAGCTATCAGTGGTTCAAAGATGGTGTCCCAATCCCGGGTGCAACATCAGATGCCTATACCATCCCTGCCGCTAACCTCAGCGATCCGGGAAGCTATACAGTGACGGTAGCAAATAACTGCCGCCAGATAGAATCAGAAGCGGCAAGTCTGGATGTCGTCGCCTGGCCTGCAATCCTGAAGCAACCGGCAAGCCAGAAGGCCTGCCAGGGAAGCCCGGCGACATTCTCTGTTCAGGCGGAGAGCTCTGAGCCTCTGAGCTATCAGTGGTCCAAAGACGGTGTCCAGATCCCCGGCGCAACAGCAGACGCCTACACCATCCCTGCCGCAAACCTCAGCGATCTGGGAAGCTATGCCGTGACGGTGGCAAACAACTGCCGCCAGATCGAATCAGATATGGCAAGTCTGGATGTCATCGCCAGTCCCACAATCCTGAAGCAGCCGGCAAGCCAGAAGACCTGCCAGGGAAGGGCAGCGACATTCTCTGTTCAGGCGGAAAGCAGCGAATCCCTGAGATATCAGTGGTTCAAGGATGGCGTCCAGATCCCTGGTGCAACAGCAGATGCCTACACCATCCCTGCCGCTAGCCTCAGCGATCCGGGAATCTATACCGTGACGGCAGCAAACAACTGCCGCCAGATCGAATCAGTAGCGGCAAGTCTGGAAGTAATATCGTTACCTGAGATCTACCTTCAGCCTGCAAGCCAGAAGGCATGCCATGATGCACCAGTGACCTTCAGTGTAAAGGCATCAAGCAACGAGCCGCTGGAATATCAATGGCTCAAAGATGGAACAGAAATCCCGGGTGCCAATTCTGAAGAATACACCATCCCGGTCGCCAGCCTCAACCATACAGGAAGCTTCTCGGTGCAGATAAGAAATAGCTGTGGCCAGATTGAATCCGGTGCTGCGGTTCTGGATATCATCGCTGAGCCTGTAATCCTGGCCCAGCCTACCAGCCAGCTGGTATGCCCGGGCGAGATGGCGATATTCTCTGTTCAGGTTGAGAGCAACGAGCCGCTCCAATATCAATGGTTCAAAAATGGAATAGAAATTCCTGGTGCATTGTCCGATACTTACGCCATCCCCGCCGCTAACTTCAGCGATATGGGAAGCTACTCCGTTCTGGCGGCAAATGACTGCGGCCAGATCGAGTCGGAAGCAGCAAATCTGGAGTTGATATCGTTGCCTGAGATCTCCCGGCAGCCGGCCAGCTTGAAGACCTGCCAGGGAAGGGCAGCGACATTCTCTGTTCAGGCGGAGAGCAGCCATCCATTGAGCTATCAGTGGTTCAAGGATGGAATGGAGATTCCCGGAGCCACAAAGGATGTCTACGTAATCGATCAGGCTGATCTCAACCATACGGGAAGCTACTTCGTGCAGGTGGCAAACAACTGCCGCCAGATCGAATCAGAGGCAGCGTATCTGGAGATAATCGAATTGCCCCGGATCCTTGTGCCGCCGGCCAGCCAGCGGATATGCCCCGGTGCGGCAGTGACATTTGCCGTTCAAGCGGATAGCCGCGAGCCCTTAAGCTATCAGTGGTTCAAAGATGGAATAGAGATCTATGAAGCCACAAGGGATGTCTACACCATTCCCGCCACCAGCAGCTTCGATACCGGGAACTACACGGTAATGGTGAAAAATAGTTGCGGCCTGATAGAATCGGAGGCTGCTCATCTGGAGATAATCCAATCGCCTGAGATTCTCGCCCCGCCCGTGAGCAAGAGGGTGTGCCAGGGGGATGCACCGTCATTCAGTGTTCAGGCAGAGAGCAGCGAGAAGCTTGATTATCAATGGCTAAAAGACGGAAACATCATCCAGGGAGCAACTGCTGACGCCTACACCATCCCTGCCGCTGCCCTGGGCGACATGGCGAGCTACTCGGTGCAGATAAGTGACGGCTGTAACCTGATCAAATCGGAGTCAGCAAATCTGGAGACAATTATCGCCCCGAAGATCTCCCTCCAGCCGGCCAGCCAGGTTGTATGCCAGGGAACGGAGGCGAAGTTCACTGTCGAGGCTATAAGCAACGATCCGCTCAGCTACCAGTGGTTCAAGGACGGTGTAAAGATTCCGGGAGCCACAGCAGAGACATATTCCATTCAAAAGGCCAATCCGGGCGATAAGGGAATCTACCAGGTGCAGGTAGCAAACAGGTGCGGTCAGATCGAATCCGAGGCTGCAAACCTGGATGTAATCGCATTGCCTGAGATTCTGCTCCCGCCTGTGAGCCAGAAGGTATGCGAGGGATCGACGGTAAAATTCACTGTGATGGCAAAGAGCAGCCAGCCTTTGAGATATCAATGGATAAAAGGCGGCCGGACCATTCGAGGGGCCAATACTGAAGAGCTCACAATATCCGATGTGAGTATTGAGGATATGGGTGAATATAGAGTGGCAATATCGAACGGCTGTGGATTTATCGATTCAAATGCTGTGAGCCTCATCGTGGAAAGGCCGCCTGGGATTGTGGACATCGAGCCGGATTGCCTGATAGCCGATGCCGGCGAATCGGTGGCATTCGTAATCAAGGGCACTGCTAACGAAGCCGATTCCTATCAATGGGAGAAGAACGGAGAGATCATTCCCGGAGAGGTATCTCCCTCATTGATAATCCTGAATTCCAGCACATCTGATTCCGGCGGCTACAGATTGACGGTGAGCAATAGCTGTGGCTCGAAAAAATCGGGGATGTCGGTGCTGAGGGTGGTGGAGGATTCAAAAGAGATCGATCCCTGTCAAAACCCGCTATCGCCCTGCTGCAATTCAAGCCAAAAAGGTCGATAAAGGAGCCGAAAATTCAGCTCCATCGGCCTTCTATTGGCCTGTCGCCGCTCGCTCCAAACCAGAATGATATATCTCCGGAAGCTGGATCCCACACTTTGTTGCCGTTATAGTCCAGGTACCAGGGTCCATTCCGGAACACCCCAATCTCATCCTTGCCGTCACCATTCCAATCACCGGCAAAAGGCATGTCTCCGCCAGCGCCAAACCAGAATGACACATCTCCGGAGGTCGGATCCCATAGGCGGTTGCCATCATGGTCCAGGTACCAGGGTCCATTCCGGAACACCCCAATCTCATCTTTGCCGTCACCGTTCCAATCACCGGCAATAGGCATGTCTCCATCGGTGCCAAACCAGAATGATACATCTCCGGAAGTAGGATCCCACACTCTGTTGCCGTTATAGTCCAGATACCAGGGTCCATTCCGGAACACCCCTATCTCATCCTTGCCATCACCGTTCCAATCGCCAGCAAGAGGCAGGTCTCCTCCAGTGCCAAACCAGAATGGCCCATCTCCGGAGGTCGGATCCCACACGCGGTTGCCGTTGTAGTCCAGGTACCAGGCCCCATTCCGGAATACGCCAATCTCATCTTTATCATCGCCGTTCCAGTCTCCGGCAAGGGGAATGTCGCTATTCGTTCCAAACCAGAATGATATATCTCCAAAAGCCGGGTCCCATGTGTTGTTGCCGTTGTAGTCCAGGTACCAGGGGCCGTTCCTGAATACGCCTATCTCATCTTTGCTCCTATAAGGCTTGGATATGATGGTATAATTCCAGTGAGGCATAACGACATCTGAAGCCGCCCAGAATCCGATGTTATCATCATTCTCATTATCAGTTAAATTCACCCAGCCGGTGATGGGCATTGGATTCTCCAGGACGATCTCTATTGTGGGAGCATTTGTTTTGAAGGCATTGGATCCACCGACAAGGCCGAATAATTCTGCCTCCTGCGGGGGATGTATTATCCATCCTTCTTTTGGAATTGAGGTCGAATTAGATCCTGCATAAGCCATTTGAGCATCCCATTTATCCGCTGAGATATGCATGGAGGACAATTTCATAGGCTGGAATGCTTCTCCCTCGCGATTGCTGTCCAGGGTGGCATAACCGCTGGTTGATAAATTAACCTCTGCGATGAGCTGATTGTTGCTCGGCGGGAGCATACGGATATCTCCTCCAAATCCCAAATTGGACATCTGGCCGCTGAAGTGGATTAACAGATCATCACCATCATATGACAAGTTATGGCTGATGGGTGCGCCCTGAAGCAGTTTGCCATTCTCCCAAAAAGATGGCGCAAGAATTACAGAAGTTCCCCATACCGATTCCGGTCCATAAACCATACGAAAATAACTGCTATCTAAATGAAGTGCAGCGTATTGATTATAGGTGACATCGCTGCCATAAGCGATCTCCAGTATATTCCCGTTTTGTTTTGTGCTCCAGTTCTGCTCAACTGCACTCGCATTCCCTGCGAATAATACTAAAAGGATGAACAAAATGGCATAGTTCATATTAGACATAGATTCCCTCCGGGCTTTCATTCAATATTTTATAGATGGTATTGGTTCGAATATTTAAATTGCTTCAATCTAAAATATTTTGTACAAATAGACGTCTGGACGCTTCGGAATTAAATCAAAAGCAAATATCGTTTGAGAATCATTGCCATAATCCCACTGTCTGATAAAAAGCTGGAGATCATCCCCTAAAAATAAATCTGGATCTCCATCTTCTTCCTCTCAGCCTCTCTTCAGCTCATCGATATTCAGGGGACTGAGCGGCTTGCAGATGATCTCATTGACCCTGAGCCTTTTTAGGTGCTGGCTGGAGGCAGCCTGCATCACCAGAGCGGTATCCGAGCCGGAGGCGGTTCCCGCTATAGCTATCACCTTCTCTCCCGAGGCCAAAAGTCCTGCGTCTGTGGCCATGAGGACTATCTCGAAGCAGACTTTTACCCCCTGGCAGAAGCAGCGCAGGAGGTTGGCCATGGTGGTAGCGCTGTTTGAGCCGTAGAGGCCATCGGTATGAAAAAGCATTGTCCCGAAATGAACCTCATGCCCCTCCCTTCGCAACTCTCTGGTTAAAGGCTCAGGAAAGGCATTCTGCTCCCGGTGAAAATCCCATTGATGGGGGACCACAATCAGCTTGATTTTATCCTGGCTGAAAAAGTCCCTCGCCCTGGCCGCGGTGGCCCCGGTGGTTGAGGCCAGGACTATCTTCTTGATGTTCGGACTGCTTGATCTCTCCTGCACCAGCCTCTCTTTCACCAGCCTGAATGTCTCCTGGGTGTTTTCCGGTCCTCCATCCTCGAAATAGACGATCTTCTTCTCCATGCATTTTGAATGGGAATTCTAGGATTTGAGGTTTATCAGAGTCCATAACAAATGCAAGGGTATGTCTTATAATATCATGAAATGCTTATTTATTGTGGTGCATATGAATGGACCAACCTAAATCTCCTGGATCTGCTTTATTGAATCGATTTCTCCTTCTTGATCTGTATCGTGACCCAATGGCCCGCCCCATCTTCATTTATATGGCAGCCCACGTCATGATTGGCACTATCCTCTATCACTGGCTCGAAGGATGGAATTGGCTGGATTCCTTTTACTTTGTAATTACTACGTTGGCCACGATTGGTTATGGTGATCTATCGCCGACAAAGCCCATCACCAAGCTTATTACAATTTTTTATGCAATTAATGGTATTGCCATTCTGCTAATGCTGTACGACCAAATTCGACGATTGCGAGATCCTTTAATGCACAGGCCATGAATCGCGCCCGAACATGGGCAGGATCAAAAGCCTTTTAGCATGCGATCCGTTTCTTTGCCTCATTTTATCAGGTTTCAATCCCCGGAGCCATCCCTTTCCGGCAGCTTAATCCGACCTCTTCAGCTTATGGTCCCAATTCGGCCGATCTGATCAGACGATTTTCTTGGACGAGATTATGGCACCTACCACCAACAGCAACCCTGCACAGATATGTACATAAGCGATCGACCACCCATAAGCTCATTGTGATATATCATGGATGTCCTGGCCATAAACGGAAGCCCTCACCTGAATGAGGGAAACACGGCAAAGATACTGAATCCCTTCCTGGAAGGATTGAAGGAAGGGGGAGCAAATGTCGAACTGCTCTACACCGGGAAGCTGAAGATCGAGCCCTGCAGCGGAGACCTGAGCTGCTGGTTTGTGAATCCCGGCACCTGCGCCAAAGACGATGACATGAAGACCATCCTTCCCAAGATCAGAGATGCTGACATCATCGTCTGGGCCAGTCCGGTCTATTATTCCGGAATCACCGGCCCCCTCAAGACTCTGATGGACAGATCGCTTCCCGCCCAGGTGATGGGCCAGCCCCGATCAAAGCTGCAGAAAGCGGTTCTGGTCTCCACCTGCTCCGCCTGGGAGGTCTCCATGTTCGATCCGCTTATTGTGCAGATGAAGGCCATCTACGACCGCCCTCAGGAGGGCTACGAGTTCGCCGGCGCGCTCCTCCGGCCTATGGCAGATGGCATGAATGAGATGATCAAGGCCGGGGAGACGGCACTGCTGGAAGGCATCTTCCGGGCGGCCAGGGAGGCCGGCCAGCAGCTGGCACGAGAAGGCCTGATCGCAGAGGATACCGAGAAGGCGGTGGCGAGAGAGCTGATGCCCAGGGATGCTTACTATAAAGCGGCTCAGGATATGATCGACCAGATGAGGGCGCGCCAATAGAATCCCGCGCTCATTTGGGTCCGTTCTCAGTAGGTGTGCTCTCGAAAAGATCAAATCCTTGTACGTCTTTAGGCCCCGAGGAAGAAGAAGGACTTATGATGAAAGTTCTTGTCAGTGATTCTTTAGCAGAAGAAGGCGTGAAGAGACTGCAGTCGGGCGCAGATGTCGATGTTATCACCAATCTCTCCCCAGAGGAGCTTATCCAGAAGATCGGAGACTATGATGCCCTGGTCATCCGCAGCGGTACCAAGGTTACCGCAGATGTCATCAATGCCGCCGGGCGGCTTAAGGTGATCGGAAGAGCAGGCGTGGGCATAGACAATGTGGATGTGGAGGCAGCGACCAAGAAGGGAATTATTGTTCTCAATACTCCGGGTGGAAACACCATCTCCGCCGCCGAGCACACCATCGCCATGATGCTCGCCCTGGCCAGAAACATTCCCCAGGCTAACTCCGCCCTCCATCAGGGGGAGTGGAACCGGAAGAAATACACAGGCGTCGAGTTCTTCAACAAGACCCTGGGCGTCGTCGGCCTGGGCCGGGTGGGTGCCGAGGTCGCCGCCCGCATGAAGTCTTTTGGCATGCAGATCCTGGCCTATGATCCTTTTGTGACTGAGGAGAAGGCCCAGCAGATGGGACTGACCCTCGCCCCCCTGGAGACGGTCCTGCGAGAGGCCGACTTCATCACTGTCCATACTCCCCTGACCAATGAGACCCGCAACCTGATCGATGAGAAGGAGTTCAAGATCATGAAGGATGGAGTCCGGATCGTCAACTGCGCTCGGGGCGGGATCATCAACGAGGCCGCTCTTGCTAAAGCGGTGGCAGAGGGCAAGGTGGCGGGAGCAGCGGTCGATGTCTTCACCAAGGAGCCCCCCACCGGCAATCCATTGCTCGAGCAGGATAAGGTCATAACCACCCCACATCTCGGAGCCTCCACTGCCGAGGCCCAGGTCAATGTCGCCTTAGCAGTGGCAGACCAGATCCTGGCCATAGCTAAAGGCGGACTGCCCACCAATGCCATCAATATGCCGGCCATATCGCCGGAAACGCTGGCAGTCATGGAACCTTATATGGTGCTGGCGGAGAGAATGGGATCGCTGCTGGGGCAATTGACGGGAAGCGGCTTTGGGAGCCTGGAGCTGACCTACAGCGGAACCATTGCCGAGAAGGATACGAGACCCGTGACCATATCGGCCATCAAGGGCTTGCTGGGCTCCCTGATGGGAGGAGACAGCGTCAACTTCGTCAATGCCCAAAGAGTGCTCAAAGAGATGGGAGTCAAGCTGCTGGAGAGCAAGACCGAGTCGGCCAATGGATACAGCAATGTCATAACCATGAAGCTCGCCAAGAACGGCACAGTCAACATGATTCAGGGCACTGTCACCGGAAACAAGGAGAAGCGCATTGTGCAGCTTGACGCCTACCGCACCTACATCCCCACTGAGGGTGACATGGTGATAGCGGTTATCGATGACAAGCCTAATATCATCGGACCCTGCTGCGTGGTCCTGGGCGAGGGCAATATCAACATCGGCTCAATGCATGTGGGGCGGATAGATGAAGGCCAGCCTCAGCTCATGGTATTGAGCGTCGACCAGATGGTATCCGATGGTGTGATGAAAAAGCTCTTGCAGATTCCAGGAGTGAAGAGCGCCAAGATGGTGGAGCTGTAAAGCCGGATTTGGAGTACTGGATATCTTAGAAGATAGGCAGGGGATGGAGCAGGCCCTGAAAGGGGCCCAATCCAGGTCCTGATAGGAAATACCAGATGATAATAGATGCCGCAGATGTTTTAGAGAGGGTGAGAAGGGATAAGCCCCTGGTACACCACCTGACCAACCTGGTCACCATTTACGATTGCGCCAACATCGTCAAGGCCTTTGGAGCCTCCCCGGTCATGGCCCATGCCAGAGAAGAGGTGGAGGATATGGCCAGTATCGCTTCTGCTCTGGTCCTGAATATCGGCACCCTGAGCACGGAGTTTGTTGAGGCCATGCTCCTTGCCGGAAAGAGCGCAAATGAGAAGGGGATACCCGTGGTCCTGGATGTCTGCGGGGCGGGAGCGACGAGGTATCGGGACGAGAAATGCCTCCAGATCCTGGAAGCAGTCGATGTGAGCATCATCAAAGGCAACTCGTCTGAAGTCGCCCGCATCGCCGGAAAGGATGTGCAGACCAGGGGCGTTGATGCTGTAGAAGTCGGAGCCAACCTGAAGGAGGTGGCCGGATCCTTAGCCGGGGAGAGAGATTGTACTGTGGTCATCACCGGCAAGGATGATATTGTGGCCGATAGAGAGAGGACGGTATGGGTGCATAACGGCCACCCCATGATGGCCAATGTGGTGGGCACGGGATGTATGGCCACATCGGTGATTGGGGCCTTTGCCGCTGTCGAACCGGATCATGTTGCTGCTTCTGTCTCCGGGCTGGTCTGCTTTGAGGTGGCGGCGGAGATTGCCGCCCTGGTGGCGGCGGGACCGGGCTCTTTCAAGGAGCACCTTTATGATGCCGTCTACAACCTGGATTCCCAGATAGTGAGGAGAATGGAGAAGATCGAGGCACAGTGAAAGGATACTATTTCATAACCGACTCGGCATTGAGCCGGGCGGGAAATATCAGCGATGTAGCGGCGGCGGCGGCCTGCAGGGTTGAGGTGGTCCAGTACAGAAATAAGAATGCCGAGACGCGGGAGATGTACGAGGAAGCCCTGCGTCTGAGAGAGATCTGCCGGGACCTGACATTTCTGATCAATGATAGGATAGATATCGCCTTGGCGGTTGACGCCGACGGCGTCCACCTGGGCCAGTCGGACATGCCCTGCACCACTGCTCGCAAGATGCTGGGGCGGGGGAAGATCGTAGGGGTAACCGTCCATAATCTATCAGAGGCTTTGGAGGCAGAGAGGCTGGGAGCTGATTATCTTGGAGTCTCGCCGATATTCCATACTGCAACTAAATCCGATGCAGGAAAGCCGGCAGGGATCACTCTGATCGAGGAAATTCGTCGGCAGGTAGACATACCACTGGTTGCCATTGGGGGGATCAATCACTCCAATGCCCCAACAGTTATAAGGGCGGGAGCGGACGGGTTGTGCGCCATATCCTGCGTCGTTGCCAGCGATGATGTGACCGCCCAGATCAAGAGGTTCCAGGATCTATTCAGAAAGCCGGAATGATGGATATAGTACCTGAGGGGAAGATACTGATATCCTGTATTTTATTAAAACGCCAGCCTCTTTTTTAGATATTTCTTCTCCCGCCGTTTTAGCAGATCGTACACGATCAATCCGGGCAGTCCGCCAATTAAATTGGCCAGGAATATCCAGAACTTGACGCGTGGAGTCCCTTTCCAGGTATTGATGTCGTGGCTGCTTGCCATCTGTATGGCTACGAGCAAGAGATAGGCAGAGACAGGCCAGAACGGAATTGCCAGAATAGAATAATCGCCTGGCAACCGGTTCAATAGAATAGCTGCAATACCGACTGCAACCCATAAGACTATACCCATATTGTTCCTTTCTTTTCTTACGAATCCCAATTCATCCATTCCGGCAAATCCTTCAACTGGATCTATATTACCTGATTCCATTTGCCCACCCACCATATTTTAGTCCATGCAATTTATCTCTCTTAGAATAACAGGATATAAAGTCTTTGAATATGAAGCATTGAGATCAGATGAGCAAAAATTATTTGTAAAGTACAAAATATTCACATCGGTGATTCAATTCTGGACTCCGTCTTTATACTTCAGTCCTCAATCCGGATTCCGTGCCTCTTGAAAAACTCAATCAATGCCTCTTCCACCACCTGGCTCTGAGCATGCATATTGCCTTTGGATTTTACTGTGAAGAGCTTCAATGTCTTGGCCACCGGCTCTGATAATGTCAATGTGGTCTTGGGCATTGGATTATATATTGGATTTTGAGTTTATATAGATATTGGTACTTAAATCCTTTTGACCATTTTGGTTATCGGTCCCATCCGGAAAATATCGCTGATCATTATGCACGAGGGCGGAAAGCAAAGCCCTTAAGTGGCTTGAGAAACACCCACCCTGATCAGAAAGAATGATATCAATAGACTCTATTCCTCATCTCCCCGGCTGCTACCTTTTCCGGGACAGCGCTGAAGACCGAGGCAATATCATTTACGTAGGCAAAGCCAGGGACCTCAAAAAGAGGGTGGCCAACTATTTTCAAAAGCATGACCACGAGCCCCGGACTGCCGCCCTGGTGGCGGCCATAAGAGGAGTGGACTTCATAGTCACCAACACCGAGGTTGAAGCCCTTCTTTTAGAGAACACCCTGATCAAAAAGCATCAGCCGCGCTACAATATCAAGCTCAAGGACTCCTCCCGCTATGCCTCCATTCACCTGACCGATGAGGAGTTCCCCCGGATCAGAATCTCCCGCAAAGCCCAGGGGCCAGGCTCATTTTATGGCCCCTTTGTATCCGCCAAAGAGAGGGGCTTTGTCTACCAGATCGTTCGCAAGGCCTTCGGCCTGCGCACCTGCAAGCGCCTTCCCAAGAGGGCCTGTCTCCGCTATCACCTCGGCCACTGCTCAGGTCCCTGCATGGGGAAGATTGCCAAAAAGGACTACCAGGCAAGGGTCCAGCGGGCCAAATCCGCCCTGAGCGGCAGGACGGCTGAGCTGATCAGCTCCATGAGAGAGGAGATGACTCGCCGGGCTAGCCGGCAGGATTTCGAGCGGGCGATAGAGCTGCGGGATGAGATCACGGCCTTAGAACGCCTGCAGGAGAGGCAGAGGGTGGAGCAGAACCGCAAGTACGACCAGGACGTCCTCAGCTATTTGGTGGATGGTGAGAACGTCCGTCTCATGCTCTTCAAGGTCTTCCAGGGTACGCTGGCGGGAAAGGAGGAGTATCAATTTCCCTCCAGCGACGACTTCTTAGAGGAGTTCCTGGTGCAGTATTACTCAGAGAATGAGCCCCCAGAGGAACTGATCGCCCCGGAGCCGGTGGACGATTCTCTGGTGGAGTTTCTCACTCACCTGAAGGGAAAGAAGGTTCGGGTCACCGTCCCCAGGCAGGGAGAGAAAAAGGAGCTTCTCCTGCTGGCCAGAATGAATCTGGAGATCGGCGTCTTTGGCGACCGGGCGAAGCTGGTGGCTCTTCAGGAGGCATTGCACCTGCCAAAAATGCCCGAGGTCATAGAGTGCTTTGATATCTCTCACCTGGCGGGCTCATTCGCCGTGGGCTCGATGGTTCAGTTCCGGAGCGGAAAGCCGGACAAGAGCAACTACCGCCGCTTCAAGATTCGGGATGTTCAGGGAGGGGACGACTTTGCCTCCATCGCCGAGGTGGTGCGCAGGCGCTACTCCCGCCTGAAGAAGGAGGACAAGGAGCTTCCAGACCTGATCGTCATCGACGGGGGGGCAGGTCAACTGGGCTACGCCCTGAAGGAGCTGAGGGAGATGAGAGTCAAGGTCCCCATCATATCCTTAGCCAAACGGGAAGAGGAGATCTATGTGCCCGGTCTGGACGGTCCCCTGAACATCAAGAAGAGCGAGAAGGCATCGCTTTATCTGCAGGAGATAAGGGATGAGGCGCACAGGTTTGCATTGGCCTATAACAGATTGCTGAGAAAGAAGGCGGTATCTGAATGAAAGAGGTGCGGCTGCCGGGATTCGAACCCGGGTTACGAGCTTGGGAAGCTCATGTCATAACCGCTGGACCACAGCCGCTCTTTCTCGCATACCACGCGATGTGCTCCCCAATCTCAGCTTCCAATATTTAAAGGTTATAGGATTCGGGCCCCTTCTGTCGCAGCCCTCCATTGGAGCGGGATCAAGGACTTCGCCCTCCTGATGGCATATCGCTTCCCCGCCTGCTCCCGCACGCGCGGGCGAGGGCACTGAATGTCCCGCCATTGGCCGCATGGCTCATAGCTCCCCTCTTTTCAGGACTATGATATCATCAGTCTCAACCATTTCGAATAGGTCCAGACCTCCCACCACCTTTCCGATGTGGTTGACCCGGGAATAGGGCTGGGTCCGGCCAAAGAATATACAAAATGCCGGCCCGGGCGACCAGTAGCAGATGTCTCCTGCCTCCGATGCAGGAGAGGGATTCTCATCTTTTAATTGAACAGGCAGATCGAAGTAGACCTCCTCTCCCCAGAGGATGGCCCGGCCCTCTATGGGCAGAGCCTGCCATATGGCCTCTCTGGTCTTGGGATTGCGCTCGTCCAGCTCTGCCAGAGCGCTTCCTTTTCCTTTAACCTCGATTATCATAGACCTCATGAAAACGTCCTCACCCATCTTTCTCATTCGCTGCAAACACTTTCACCCTGCGCGGCCAATCTATTCATAGCCGCCGGTACTACTATCAGTTAGACCGCCCGAAGCCTAAAATCCCCTTTTGACTACTCCCTGCGGGCGGGTCCATCCCCTTTCATCTCCGTCTCAATCTGATATGCAGGCGGTCGGAGTAGTTTGCCCCCAGCTTCAGGGCCAGGTCCCAGGCTTCGATAGCATTCTGCATTCCCTGCTCTGCGCCATAGGCCATTATCCATACCCTCTCTCGATCCAGGGTGGGTATGATCCGGGACAGCTCCTCAGTCTTCCAGCACCAGTCCGGCTTGCCCAGGACGAATTTGAGGTGGACATTGCTTTTTTTGGACCAAAAGGGGAGATCGTAGTTCGATCCCCTCTTGGGGCTCACCACTGCGCAGCGAATCTTCTCCAGAGTCTCCTGGGGAATTATATTGGTGCCATTGCTCTCGATATGTATCTCTGTTCCCCGGTGGTATAGCCTGCCGATCAGCTCCCCCAGCTCATCCATCTGCAGGGTGGGTTCCCCGCCGGTTATGATCACTCTCCTGTCCTGCTCCTTTATTTCCTCCAGCAGCTCGGGGATGGAGATATCAAGGGAGGGCTTAAGATCAGTGTCGCAGCCCTTGCATCTCAGATTGCAGCCCGAGAGCCTGATGAATAGCGCCGGCCTCCCCATGGCCGGTCCCTCTCCCTGAATCGAACGGAAGATCTCAATGAGCCTCATGGAACCAAATCCTTATTCTCTTGGGACAATTCTTATAGACCCATATAATCCTTTATCCCTCTATCCCTCTATCACCCCTGGAAACTCTGAAAAAATTTTGGCTATTTGCACTTTCCCAAGGAATAAATCCGCTTGCCAGTAATAGTGTCTAAAAAATATTCCACATTTGGAGGGATGACCAAAAAACATATAAGCCTTGATCGTTCATTATTTAATATTACATTATGAGCTATATGGGGTCAGGGGATTATGATAAAGATAGGAATCGAGGTCAGCCGCAGAAAGCTGCACGCAGACCTCCTGGACAATCCCGGCCGGTACTTCTTTATTCTGTCTGAGGGCGGTCGGGCAGCTCTGTGCATTCAAACCTGCAACTTTCAGGGGGAGGAGATAAGGACGCACATCATCAACGGTTTCGCCCTTAACAAAGACGGTGAGCTTAACACCATTTTTGATGATGGGATCAATGATTCCATTTTAATGAGCTACAAATGTAAGAGGAGAACGCCTGGGGAAAATGAGTATCCCATATCCTCTAATCTTGAGAATACTCTCCGCCGGCTGCCGGACCTGATGGACTGGATCATATCAAGGGTTCTCATCCGCGATAGAAATCTGGTAATCTATCCCTCCGGGATTAATTCGTAGTTGTTTATAAAGCTGATCCATCTCAACGCCTTGCATCTTCCTAGATTTATTGTTTCCTTGCTTAAACCATGAAATCCAACCGATCAAAATATATGTACAGGCGCTTAAAGAGCCCCTAAGAGGATGAAGACGAATGGCAATATGGGGGATAATTCCACTCAACCCTCTCCGGATGGACTGGCGTTATGCAGTGCAGTGCATGGTCATCATCTGTGTCCTGGGGGCAATTGGGGCAGTCCTGATAAGCGGTGCAGTGGCATCTGAAGGGGACCTGTCAAAGAGCGCCGCCGCTCCATCAGGCCAACCTTCACCTGTTGTCGATTCTTCATATAGCAATTCAGCCATTCATCTCCAGATGCTAACCCAGAGCAATAGCAGTGATTCGCCCCAGAGAATTAATGCCGGCAATGGATATTATTCGTCAAATCCTATAGCTCTGTATTCTCCTATCTCCAGCCGAACAGAGGTGCTCAGCAAGGGCTCGTCGGCTGCGTCATTGCATCACTCCATCCAGTCCGCTCATGAGATCTCTGGCTCATCGGAGTACACGGTTTCAGAGAGCAGCTACCGGGGGGAAGACTCTACCTGGACCAGCTCTACCTCCCTGGGCATGAGGATCGATGAGACTGTCACCGAGGGCAAGGTCAATATCGGCGCCTTTCAGGCCGATCAATCCTCTCAGGATGGCATGGATCAGGTTGCCGGCAGCCTAGCGAGCAATCCCTGGAAAAATCCGGCACTGGAGATGGAAGAGGAATACATCGGCACGTTTCACATATCCAGGAATATGACCATCAACAGCAACAATATCATCCGGGGAGGGGACTATGGCTGGCTGGGCTATGATAGCCCTTATTTGAGCTTCATTCCCTCAAAGCCCAGATCAATCAGCGCAGATGAGGTATTCAATCCGAAATAGACATTAAATATGGGTGTGGGATCGAGGATCATGATAGATCTCGATATCATCTCGATCCCTGAAAAAAAATGACTGAGTCCGACTGGATGGGCCTCACATGCTCAGGCTTATCGGCATCAGGACCTGGTCTGTCAGGTAGACGATGCCGTTATTGTACCTCTCTGATCCCGATACCCTGGCTGTGCTCACAAAACGGGTGGTTGTGTTTATGGCCAGCGATTCTCCCTGTAGGGTCTTGACCGAGCCGGATTCGGTCATGTTGATGAGATCTCCTGCCTCAACCATATGATAGCTGAGCAGGTCTGTCATTCCCATATCCTGCTTTTTGATTGTGTCGATGGTGGATTTGGCGGCAGCAAATGCCTCATCGCTGGGGGCGAATATGGTAAACGGCCCCTCTGCCAGGGTCGTGATCCCCATCAGGCCCTGACCGTTCAGCCTCTCCTCCAGCCTTTCTGCAACAATGGCGGAGGCAAAATCCTCAGCTCCCAGATTCTCTGCCGCTTCCGCTGCGCCTGCCATCGAACTCTCCTCAGGCATGAGCACCCTATCTATCACAAAGATGATGCCGTTATCATATTCTTTGCTCTCTGAGACATTGGCTCCGTTCACTAGCAGACCATTGCTGTTGTTGATGCTCAGGTTCTCGCCCTGAATAGTCCTTGCACTCTCCAGGTCGGAGATGTTCTCAAAGGAGCCACCATTCCAGACCGCATGATAGGAGAGAATCCTTAAGAGTTCGGTCTGGTTGTCCATGAGAATGTTCATATCCGCATCGTCAACGGCATTAAATGCCTCATCGCTGGGGGCGAAGATCACAAAAGATCCCGTGCCGATGAGAAGGACACCCTGGTTGTCCAGGGTACTGGCAAAATCAGTGCTCTCTGCCAGTTTTGAAAACTCAGTCAGGCCCAGTTCCCCGGCCGCATCCAGAACATCATAAGAAGTTGTATTGTTCTGCGCCAGGGATAAACCGGTGCAAAGCCATCCTGTGATGAACAACAAACCCAGGAATATCCATTTTTTCCCTGTCATATCATAACCTCCACTCATTCACTGCATAGTTGATCGACTGGCTAAAAGATAAACCTTCTGCATAAGCCGAAATATTCAATACTGATAGAATGGCTATGCGAGAATGTGTTGCCCAAGGATGCGTTGCCCCAGAGAGTCATCTTCGCCCTATTGTCAATCTCGCTCCTGCTTTCAGTCACCGCTGCCGGCCATGTTCCCCTGATGGGTGGAGGAAATGAGGATATTTCCTCTGCTCTGCACATCTCCAACCCGGCCAAATCCTGGGCGGTCTATGCCGTTTTAGAGAACGAGAAGGCTCATTATTTCAGCTTTGATGTTCGAGAAGGGGATAGAATCTATCTCGGGCTGCTAAGGTCCACAGATCCCGCAGATGAGGGCTTCCTGCCTCGTCTGCTCCTGATGGGGCCGGGCATAGGTGATAGAGGCACCTCATCCCTTCCGGAGGAGATCGTCCTTCCAGAGAGCGTGAAGGATTCCGGAATCCTGGCTGCCCAAGAAAGAGAGGGAAAGGCGACCTACGAGCCCTTTGGCCCTAGCAGCTACATAGAGCTGGCAGAGATCAACCTCTCTGCTCCTCAATCAGGCCGGTATTATGCCGTGGTCTATGAGAACGGAAAAAATGACACAGAGACAAATGCCTCGATGGCAGCGGCAGATGCTGGCAGGAAAAGAGGGGGGCACTACAGCCTGGTGGTGGGATATCGCGAGGAATTCAGCTTCACCGACCGGATGATAGCCCCAATACAGATGGCATCGGTATACCTGTGGGAAGGGCAGAGCCTTTTCATGATCCTTATCCCCTATCTGGTGGCTTTGATCGCCGGGGGACTGATATACTGGCGAGCAAGCAGACGCAGCCCCTTCAGCCTGGCAGGAACTCTAGCCGGCTTCCTGTTTCTTGGCACCGCTTCTCTGGTCCTCACTCAAATGGTCTACAGCCTCACTCGGGCCCCCTACGGCCCGGAGGTCTATATCACCATGGCTATAGTCCTGTTTCATGCTCTCTTAGGAGTGGCATCCATCCGCCTGGCCAGGGGGGAGGCAGGAATATTGCAGAGATCTCTTCTGGCGGTGATCGGGACCATAGCCCTGCTGGGCGGATCGGGAATGATCCTGGGCCCAATTCTGAGCATAGCAGCGAGCGTTCTGCCCACTGTCAGGAGAACCGGTGTTGTCGCCGAAACCAGTTTGCAGAACTGATATAAAATTTTGATCATATCACATAAGCTTCGCGAGTGCTCTTATGATGCAGGCATAGCGGAGCTATAGCTATGGGGATTCATTTGGGCTTGAGGCTCTCGCTGAAATTTATTAATTTAGAGGGATTCGATGGCTTTATTGAGAATTTGTCCAAAACATTTTTTGCCTGATGTCTCCTCTAATTATTCTGGAGATTGAGATGTTTGGAAGAGTTCATATCATTATCCTCTTGATTCTTCTGCTGCAGCCTGCCGGCACTTCTGCTGCAGATAATGGAAGTAGTTTTGAGATGAGGGGCGAGATTGCTACCGATTCTTTCACCTGGACAGAGGACAACTTTGCCGGCTTCTACTATGATCTTGATGACAACATCAAGACCGAGGAGCTGACCACAATCGTATCCGAAGGCAACAAGATCCTGGAGCCTGATGGCGTCATCTACCTCACCACTGCTCAGCAGGACGACTTCGAGTTCGAGGATTGGGGATCTTTTAATGCGATCGGATTCATGGGTGAGAAGTACTTTGCGGGATACCTTGACACCCCGGACACCACTGATGATGTCCTCTTCGAGCAGTCGGACGACGAGAACGTCCTCTCCGATGAGCAGCTCCTTAAGATCCTGATGGACAGCGATTATGAGGTGACAGTCACCTCCGGAGTGCCACTGGAGCTGAAAGAGGGCTACCAGCTGGCCGCCCAGTCTATTGATATCGATGGGAGCAGGGTCTACCTTGAACTCACCAAGGACGGAGAAGTTGTAGATTACAAGGTCATCCGCCCATCAGCCGACTACGCAAGTTTGTGGGACAAGACTTACTACTACAAGAAGGATATCGGCGACTCCAGGGATGTGGTCATCATCGCTGTTCACTTCAAGAACGCTTTCCGCGGTGCTGACACAGACCTGGCAACCGTTGATGGACTGTGGCAGCTCTCTGACGAACCAAAGGATGTCTCCGAGAACACCGAGTACGAAAAGATGACCATCCAGACGGTCACCGCCGACAGCATCATCATGAACAATGAGGACAACGATATCCACCTCAGCAAGAACAAGGATATCCTCCTCATGCCCGGAATCTCCATTAAGACCGCTGATGATGATCAGCTCAGATACTGCGTTTATAAGGAGATCACCGAGCCTGGAGTCCATGAGCTGAGAGGCAATGTGGCCACTGACACCTTCACCTGGACAGCGGACAACTTCGCTGGATTTTACTACGATATCGATGATAACATCAAGACCGAAAAGCTGACCGCCACTATCTCCGATGTTAACAAGCTCCTGGAGCCCGATGGCATCAACTACACCACCACGGCTCAAAAGGATGATTTCGAGTATGAGAATTGGGGGTACTATAATGCAATCGGTTTTGCCGCTGAGAAATACCTTGCAGGATATATTCAAGAAAATCCAAGTGGTACAGATCCTGTAATTTTAGATGGTTCAGATGCTATTAATCTGCTTGACTTTGGGATCCTGGCCGAAGTATTGATCGATAGTGGCCAAGAGGTCGTACAGGATTTGAGCCAGCCCATCGAGCTCGAGGAAGGCTACTCTCTCAAACTAACCGTGGCATCTGATGGAAAAGGGTTATTGGCTGAGCTTTTTAAAGACAAAAAAGTAATTGATAAGAGAGCAATTCTGTTACCTGGGACATATGTATATAAATCAGATTTAGGCAATGAGATTGGAGTTCCTTTGATCGCAGCCAGTCTTCAGGAGCCGATATTCCTGGAGAGCAAGAGCTACTTTAAAATCAATGGTCTTTGGCAGATATCTGAAAATCCGCTGGATATCTCCAAGGGCTCACGGTTTGGCATAATGACAGTTGCCGAGGTCGATCCGAACAATGGTGTCATCAGCCTCTGCAACCAGGACAATGATATCACCCTGAGCAAGGGTATTGATATCATGATAATGCCCGATTTCAGCATTAAAACCGCTGATGCTGATGAACTCAGATATTGCTTAGTCAGGCACATTAACATAACTGACCAAGATGGTGATGCCGGATCCCCAGGAGGCCTGGCATGAAGGCTATGCTAATTCCTTTTCTGATTGCTATAGTGTTTCTTGCCCCTTCAACTGCCTGGGAATTAAGAGGCAGCATTTACCCTGTAGAAGACGGCATCGTTGAATGGAATCAGGAAAGCTTTTCCGGTTTCACTGCAACAGGATCTGAATCACTCAAATTCAACATCAGCAATGAACATGTAAATGCTGGTGATGCATCATACAAAGCCAGCATATATGAAAAGTCATTTGCGCATAGCGAATGGGGTCATTATTTAAGTCTCAGCTTTCTTGGTAGAGAGTATTTTGTCGGATATCCCGAAGATTGCCGGATAGCAGAGTCGATGAACCTGCTATCCTTGAACAATGGCTCCCTTGGACAAATACTCATGGATAGTAGTGAGTGGTATACATTTGCCAGCGACGAAGAATTGACGCTTCAGGATGGCTATAGCCTGAGACTGTCTGATGCAGAAGATGGGGTGAAAGTCTCTTTGTATAAAGAAAGAACGCTCATCGATAGTCAGATCCTGCTGCCACCAGCGGATTTTGTATACAAATCTTCCATGGGCAATGAAAACGCCACTCATATTGCCGCGAGAATAGAAGCCAATGCTAGGCTTTTGCCGAAGAGTTATTACACCGTCATAGGCCTATTCCAGCTTTCTGAAGAGCTTCAGCCGATTTATCTGGGCATGAATTTTGGAGAAATGCAGATTTCTAAAATTTCCGATGGCAGCATCGAGATGAATAATAAAGAAGACTTAAGCCTCGCGAGAGGAAGGAATTTCGAGCTGATGGAAGGCATTAGGGTGCGAACCTCAGAGAACAATGCTACCTTCAATCAGTTATGCATCTTCAGGAACTCAACTGAAATGGATACTCCCCAGATAAGAGGCGAAATAGCCAGAGAGAGCTTTTCATGGAATCCAAGGAATTTTGCTGGATTCTATTATGATATGAACGAGGACCTGGGAAGAGAGGAGATCACAACTTCGATTGATGATGACAACATAATTGATATAATTTACACTACAGAATCTCAGCAGAGAAGCTTTGACTTTGCTGAGTGGGGGAAATATGATGCAATATCTTTTTTCGGAGAGAGATGTCTGGCCGGGTATGAGCAGGATAGCCTTCTCGGTGCGGATTCAGATTCAGTTATGAATTTTGGCAAAATAGGCTGGATCTTATTGGATAGCAGTGAACCTTTCCTGATTGCTGATGGATCTGAATTGATCTTTGAAGAGGGTATTTCAGCCAAGTTTTTCATAGACAGGCCATGCAATAGCACCTTGATTGAGCTTTTTAAAAATGGAGAGATGATAGATAGGGATTACTTCCAGATTCCAAATACATATCAGTACAAGAAAGCATTCGAGGAATCATACGATGGGGTCACAATTCTGGGAATACACATTGAAGGAATCGATTGCCCCAGAAGAGAAGTCCTTGTTAATGGCATCTTTCAAATATCAGAGGACTTGATAGATGTGGGTGAAGGCTATTACTTTGACAAGATGGAAGTATGTGCAATCTATAGTGGTTCCGAATACGGTATCGAAATGTGCAACCAAGACAAAATAATTCTGGGGAAGAGTTTAGATACATCTTTGGCAGGCAGCTATCATATAAAGGCAATGGAGGGTGTGCCTCTTAAATATTACATCTACAAACCGGCATAGATGCAAGGAATCAGGCATTTACTTTTTTTAAATATTAAAAGCTGCTGTGAGAATGAGCCTTGTCCAGAGCAATAGCATTGAGAATGAGAGCGCCTTTTGAGGCTGGAAAAAGGTTATCCCCTCAGAGATAGAATAGACAATTGACATTATGAGCCCTGACCTATCTGCCTTCTGGTCCATTCCCTCTGAAGAACTGCTCAGATCGCTTTCTGCCAGGGAGGCAGGATTGGATGAAGGAGAGGCTTATAGGAGGCTCAGACAATACGGTGCAAACCGGATCAAGTCCGGCAAGAGATCCAGCTCTCTTCGATTGCTGCTGGCTCAGTACAGCAGCCCGATAATTCTTTTGCTGATAATTGCCTCTGTACTCTCCTTTTTCCTCCATGAGGTTACCGGTGCCATAATCATTCTGCTCATAATAATGATAAGCGGTCTGCTGGGTTTCTGGCAGGAGAGAAGGGCCGCGGACGCAATGGATGACCTCCTCTCCATAATCCAGGTCAAAGCCACTGCTCTCAGGGATGGAAAGGACATGGAGGTTCCTATGGAGAGTATCGTCCCTGGAGATATCATAATTCTAAAAGCGGGAGATATCGTTCCCGGAGACTGCCGCATCCTCCATTCCAAAGATCTCTATCTCAATGAGGCTGCGCTTACCGGAGAGACCTATCCGGCGGAGAAGATGGCGGAGACTCTGCAGCCGGATGCCCCTCTTGCCAGGCGGAGCAATAGCCTCTTTTTGGGGACCAATGTGGTGAGCGGAACCGCCAGGGCAGTGGTGGTCCTCACCGGAAAGGATACCGAATTCGGAAAGGTATCTGGACGGCTGAAGATCCGGGAGCCCGAAACGGATTTTGAGCGGGGGATCAGACACTTCGGCCATATGCTCCTGGAGATAACCATGATACTGGTGGTGGCCATATTCGCCATAAACGTCTACTTCTCCCGTCCCATCGTTGATTCGCTCCTGTTTTCCCTGGCCCTGGCAGTGGGTCTTACCCCCCAGCTCCTCCCGGCCATCATCAGCATAAATTTGGCCCACGGAGCCAGACAGATGGCCTCCCATAAGGTGATAGTCAAACGTCTGGCATCGATAGAGGACTTTGGGAGCATGAACGTTCTATGCACTGACAAGACCGGGACTCTGACTGAAGGGACGGTGAGAATGCACTCTGCCCAGGATATTGAGGGAAGGGAGAGCGAAGAGGTATTTTACCTGGCCTACATCAACTCCTTTTTTGAGACCGGTTTTTCCAATCCCATCGATCGGGCCATACTGGATTTTCACAAGCCTGATCTATCCGGCATAAAAAAATTGGATGAAGTTCCATATGACTTCAATCGCAAGCGTCTGAGCATCCTGGCATATATGGACTCAGAGAATACCATCCTGACCAAAGGTGCTCTGGCAAATGTCCTGCAGGTCTGCTCCTCTGCCCGGCTGGATGGAAAGGTGGTAGACATCTCTCTTGTCGAGGATCGTGTCCGGGCCAGGTTCCGGGATCTGAGCAGCCAGGGCTACCGGGTACTGGGACTGGCAAAGAAGGCCTCACCGGCCGCTGTCCTCCAGGCCAAAGACGAAGAGGATATGACATTCCTGGGTTTCCTGATCTTCTATGACCCGCTCAAGGAGGGGATTGAAAAGACAATTCATGAACTCTCCGGGCTGGGAGTGCGCCTCAAGGTAATAACCGGGGACAACCGGCTTGCAGCGGCTAATACAGGCAGCAAGATCGGTCTTTTCGGAGAAAGGATCCTGACCGGGCAACAGATCAATAGGGAGAGCGATGAGGCATTGCAGCAGATGGTTCGAAGTGTGGATATCTTCGCGGAGGTGGAGCCAAACCAAAAAGAGCGGCTAATCCTGGCTCTGCGAAAGAGCGGATGTGTGGTGGGCTATATGGGTGACGGTATCAACGATGCCTCAGCTCTGCATGCTGCGGATGTCGGATTATCTGTGGATAGCGCCGTGGATGTGGCCAGAGAAGCGGCAGATATAGTCCTGCTGGAAAAGGACCTCAGTGTGCTGAAACAGGGGATAATAGAAGGAAGAAAGACCTTCTCCAATACCATGAAGTACGTCTTCATGGCCACATCAGCCAATTTCGGAAACATGTTCAGCATGGCCCTGCTTTCCCTTTTCCTTCCCTTTCTGCCCCTTCTTCCCACCCAGGTGCTGCTGACCAATCTGCTCACCGACCTGCCGGAGATGAGCATAGCCGGGGACCGGGTGGACCCGGAATTGATATCAAGCCCCAGGCGTTGGTCGATTGGATTTATCAGGAACTTCATGCTGACATTTGGTCTCCTCAGCTCTCTATTCGATTTTCTCACCTTTGGCGCTCTGCTATTCCTGCTGCAGGCAAATATTGATCAGTTCAGAACTGGCTGGTTCATGGAGTCGGTGGTCTCAGCCTCCTTCGTGGTGCTGATCATTCGCACCAGGAGGCCATTTTTCTCCTCCCGGCCCGGAGGGGCATTGCTGATGACGACCCTCCTGTCAGGCTCTCTTGCCCTCCTCTTGCCTTACAGCGGCCTGGCGGGACTCTTCGGATTTGCAATGGTTCCACTTCAATTCCTGCTGGTCATCTCCGTCGTTGTGGGAACTTACATTGGAGCAGCCGAGCTGACGAAGAAGATCTTTTACAGAGTGAACAGTTCTTGAAATAGTAATCTCATTGCGGCGATCTGCTCCGGGAAAGTAAATTTGCAGAGATGGTCTTATATAGATTCAAGAGGAATAAGTAAATGGTGACTATTTTGATCCGAAATCAAGCTGGACCATTGTTGCTGATAATGTCATTAGTCTCAGTGGTCATATTGAGCGGGTGCCTCGATAGTTCACCGAGGGCTCCCGTTCTCTTGAGTGTGAAGTATATGGAAATAGTCCAGGGAGAGACCAAGACCTCCTCTATTGCGCTGAATGTCACGACATACATCGAGTACAAAGAGAGCACTGTCCCTAAAACCAGCGGGAACCTGACCCTGCAACTGAAGGCCATAGAAACCGACAAGGATTTCCTCAAGAACCAGACCACGACCTTCTTGGGGAAGATCAATTCCGGCCAGACCATAAACACCACCCAGGTGCTGGTGCTTTCCAAGGAAGGAGGCTACAGGCTCGTTGCCACCCTATTTGAGGATGGAAAAGAGGTCGGTTGGGGAAGCAGGACGATCTACAATCTGGAGAACCTGCCGGCAGACAAAATGATAACCGGATTGAAGATCGACGGCATCGACTTCATTGTGAGGAAGGCCTCGGATGATAAAGCGGTCATACAGAGCGATATCTATGTCACAAACTCGGGAGCGAAAACCAGCAAGGACTACCAGTTGATGATAAGGGCTACAGATATGGATTCCAATCTGGTGGCGGACAAGCAGTGGAGCAATACGGGAGAGATCGTTCCCGATGGAACGGCCATAAGAAGTGTGAACCTCACAGTTCCTGATAAGTACAACTACCTGGTCGATGTCCAGATCTGGAGCGACTCTGTCGTCGTCGGAGGAGGAGAGGACAGCCTGCTTCTCAATGCCACCACCACCATGACCGAAAAGGAGAGGATAGCAACCAGAGGAACGCGGACGGGCGGTTTTGTAACCGATGAGCCGATGAAGGCAGCAGCGGAGATGGAGGTCAGCGAGTTTGAAGGGGCGGCGGCTGTAAATGCTACTGCTCCTGGCTTTGGAGCGTTGCTGGCTTTAGCCATGGTCGGTCTGGGAGTGGCAGGGGCCCGGAGGAGGAGAAAGAGCTAAAAAATTTCATTCCACAGTGTTGATATAGGAGGAAGGGATCAGGGCATCACAGCCTGGCGAAATATCTTCACCATCCGTGCTGCCCCGAGAACTCTTTCTGGAGTTAGCGCCAAAGTTTTCCATCAAATAAAGAATAGGCAGCGATTCGTGCTTTGTGCCATAATTTTTACTTTGTGTCATAATTGGCTTAAACTCAGGGCCTGATATATCAGATAAGACTTTTAAGAGGTGGTTTTGGATGTATGTGAATAAGATTTTATTTGCATTGTTGGTCTTCTTGGCCATGGGAATCGGTGCGGCGGAAGTTCCGAATCTGGTTGGAACCTGGACAGCATCACCAAGTGGATATTTTGAGCAGGGTGACTCCTACGCTCTGCGAGAAAACATCAGCATCCGTTATGACATAGTTGAGCAGACGGACCGGGTATTTACCGGATACTTTACAATAAGGGTGAATGATACCGATATTGTTGAGAATTTTGCCGGAGCAATCGGCATGGATAACAAGACCATCTATATGGCAGAATTTAATGATGGATATAATTTTGGTACGATCATTTCTGACGATGAGTTTGAACTGATTCATGTCGTCGATGGAGAAGCAGCGGCAGCAGCAACTGGCAGGTTCTATCGGGTGGACGAAAACGAGACATCGAGTATGTGAAACCAAAAAAAACATCCGTAAGGATATAGCTCTGTATGAATGATCATCCTTGCCTTTCGTTGATGAAATCCTGCAGAGTCATCTCCTTCTTTTTCTGCACCAGCCGCAGGCCGGCAGACTGCTGATCCCGCGCCGGCATTCTCTGCCGGAATGCCTGCAGGTTCTTTCTCTGGGGACAGTATTGGCTGTCATAGTAGGTCTGCCAGATATCGTCCACATCCGGACCGGTTGCATCGGGCCCCTCCTGATCAGAATCCCCTGCATCTGCATCCTGTATATCTGCGTCCTCTGTATCTGGATCCTTTGTATCTGCCCTTTTCTCCTTTTCTGTGATCTTCATGGCAACCCTCAATCGATCCAGAGTCTCATTCAATCCCGACCCGTGATCCCTCATCATCCTACCCTGCCGGAAAAAAGCCGTCCAGCTCTCGCTGCCATTGCCCAGCACCACTACCACTCCGGGATTCCTGCGAGCGAAGTGCTCACTGATATGCTCTCCGATCCTGTGCCTGGGCTTCATGTAGCCACACAGAACCCGGTCCCCCAGGGGCTTGAGCCGGATGAAGGCCTTCATCCGGTGCACCTCTCCCATCACCGCATAGACCATCTTCTTCAGGCGTACTGCCTCTGGATCCGCCGAGAGCTCCAATTCCCGAGCGGTGAATCGTTCCGCCCTGGCCAGCAGCCTAACGCTTGATTTTTCGTGCATTGGCAGGTAGCGGCAGTAGTCATCCGGGACTCTCATCCTGACCACATCTCCAGGGTGGTATCCCTCCAGCCGTTGATCTTCAAAAAGGGAGCTGCTCTCTTGATCACCACTCCCAAAGCCTCAAGATCTCTTTTCCCCCTGATCTTCCCCGTCTTTCTCAGGGCCACAATTCTCTTCGCGCTCCGGGGGCCGATTCCCGGAACCCGGATGAGGTCCTGATAGGAGGAGGCATTGGGATCCAGGGGCGAGTCCAAAAGCTCCGTGGCTATGGCCAGCTTGGGATCGGAGTTGGTGAGAAAGCCTTCCTCATCAAATGCCATTTTGATGTCACCGGGCGGGAAATGGTAGACCCGATAAAGCCAGTCCATCTGATAGAGGCGGTGCTCCCTCCAGAGGGGCTGGCCTTTGCGGGATTCGAAGGCAGTCCCCTTCTGGGGAGAAAAAGCGCTGTAGTAGGCTCGCTTCACTCCAATATCTTCATATTCATATAAAATTCTCTTGAAGATATCCTGATCGCTCTCTCCTGCTGCTCCAACCACCAGTTGAGTGGTCTGGCCGGCGGGCAGGTTGCCATCAGTTCTCAGGTCGCGAATGTACCTCTGCCTTTGCAGGATGTCGTTCTCGTAGCTTTTGGTGGCGCAGATCTCATTCATGTGGGCGGCACTAGATGCCTCCAGGTTTATGCTCACCCGGTCTGCCAGTTCCATAGCCTCTTGAATATGGGCCTGAGAGGAGCCGGGCAGAATCTTGAGATGGATATATCCCGAAAAGCCATAATGCTTCCTCAGCCTCTCCAGGGTCTCAATCATCCTCTCCATGATCAGCTCCTCGTCCCTGCCCGCGCCCGAGCTGAGAAAGAGGCCTTCAATGTAGTTGGAGCGGTATAGGGAGAGGGTGATCTTAGCCAGCTCATCCGGGGTGTAGGAGAAAGTCGGCACCCTGCGGCTACAGTTGGTGGCGTTGATGCAGTAGTTGCACTGATGGCTGCAGTGATTGGTGTAAAGGGTCTTGAAGAGGCTCACGCACCTGCCATCCTGGGTGAAGGCATGACAGATTCCGGGCAGGGGGGATTCGCGAGGGGAATAGGTGGATGCGCATACGTCGTGTCTTGTCCCCTCACCAAGGGAGGAGAGCTTCTCCGGATTGACATTTATCCCCAGGCCGAGGGAATCGAATACACAGTCTGCCGCCAGGTGAGCGATCTTCTCCAGGGTGACCATTCAAATATAATCAGAGCTTATGGATTATAACCGAATTGCTTGCGGAGTGAAAGTGAGAGAAAAATGCTCCTCTTAAAGGTAATCCTCTCTGGGCGGGCTGAAGGTATCCACAACCACTGACGCATCCAGAGCTCTGGCACTGTGCTGCGCTCCGGAGGGAGCACAGTAGCTGTCCCCTGGCCCCAGTTCAAGGGTATTTCCATTGACAGTAATGCTGACTCTGCCCGAGACCACATAGCCCGCCTGGTCGTGGGGATGAGAATGCTCCGGGATCACTACCCCGCACTCCAGATCGAACCGGCAGATCATCAAGGATTCATTGCTAACAAGGGTGCGCCTGGTAAGGCCTCTTGCCATCTGCACCTCTGGAGCTTCAACCAGCCGGCAGAACAATTTACTCATCTCGAAATGGGGCCAAAACCCAGATCATCGGGCAGCTACTGCCTGGCGCAGCTTCGGCCTCGCGATCTCCTGCTCAGAGACCTCGCCCCTGATAAACTGCTCCACCATTTCTTTGGCCAACTCGTCAGGATACTGTACCGGCGGGTGCTTCATTGTATAGGCAGATATGGCCAGCAGCGGCCCGCCCACCTTTCTGTCCTTGGCCAGCTTGCAGATCCTTATGGCGTCGATGGCGCTTCCTCCGCTATTGGGGGAGTCCTCGACCGACAGGCGCAACTCGAGATTGATGGGGGTGTCTCCGAAGATCCTGCCCTCCATCCTCAGGAAGCAGACCTTGTTGTCCTTTTGCCATGGCACATAATCCGAGGGGCCGATATGAATGTCATCATCGCACAGGGGGGTGTCAAGGATGGACTGGACTGCTTCCGTCTTGGAGATCTTTTTGGACTTGAGCCTCTCGCGATTGAGCATATTCAAAAAGTCGGTGTTTCCGCCGATGTTGAGCTGATAGGTCCTGTCCATGATGCAGGCCCGGTCTTTGAAAAGCTGGGTTAAAGCGCGGTGTACAATGGTAGCCCCGATCTGAGATTTTATATCGTCTCCCACGATTGGAATCCCTGCCTCCTGGAACTTTCTCCCCCACTCGGGGTTTGAAGCTATGAATACGGGCATGCAGTTGACAAATCCCACCCCGGCATCAAGGGCAGCCTGGGCATAGAATCTTGTGGCGTTCTCCGATCCCACCGGCATGTAGTTTACCAGCACATCGGCACCGCTCTCGACCAGTTCCCGGCTGACATCCACCGGCTCGGCATCAGCAACCACAAACCTCCTCTCCTCAGGATAGTTCATCATGTGAGGGGCAACGCCGTCCAGTACCGGCCCCATCTTGACCTCGACATTTTTTGGGGGGACATCAGGATAGAAGACATGGGTGCAATTGGGCCTGGCAAATATGGCCTGGCTCACATCTTTCCCTACCTTTCGAGCATCTATGTCGAAGGCGGCGACAATATCGATATCACCAGCTCTGTAGCCGTTGATGTCGTAATGCATCAGCCCGATGCAATCCTCTTTGTCAATATGTTTATAATATTCAATCCCTTGAACTAGGGAGCTTGCGCAGTTTCCTATGCCCGCGATTGCCAACCTTATCTTCTTCAACCTCTTTTCCCCTCCTGGGTCATGTGTTGCCTGGAGACCTGAGTTAGGATTCGCAGCTTCGTATAAAGGCAGGACATATATAACGTTATAGGCTTTGATGATACAGCCTGCCCCGGAATCCTGATGAGCCCAAGTCCTATCAATTTAAAGTGAAGCCGTTATGGAGCGCAGAGTTTCCTTGATCTGCTCTTCCAGCTTTGCCCTGCCCTGAGCGCTATCCTCATACTCTATGCTTTCTGTCCTGGGAATGTCAACCAGGTATTTTGAGCCTTGCGGGTGAATGAGGATGGTATCCTTGCCCAGGGTATGGGCGATGCCCAGACCATACATCACCTGGGGATCAGCTTCCGTCAGGTCGGCTAAGATCAATGCCGATTGATTGATGTATTGCCACATCTCCCGGACGGCAGCCTTTCCGTTCCTCATATCCCCGGCTTCTTCGCCGGAAAGGCCGCTCGCCCCAACCGCTCTATTGATCAAATCGGCATTCACTCTTGCCTTTTCATCCCGGGGAAGAATCAGGAGAAGGCTCCCTGGCTGCACAGGGTGAGCCGCCTGGCCAAATATCGGTCGGGTGCGTACCATGCTGAGAAGTTGAGCCAGCCTCAGGAACTCCTCATCGATATGCTTTGAGGCGATCTGCTGCAGAGTGCTGCCTCTCTCTTCAGTGCTCTTCTCCAGCAGATCGGAGGGAAGCCGGATTACAAAAGGATCCTCAAAGTTAAACTCCCATTTAGCGTTGCTGGCTACCTTCTGAATGGTCATTGATGTATCCGGCCTATGATAGTAGCTTGCAGTGCGGTTCTCCATTCTGAACTGACCCAGGATGAAAAGCGATTCTCGGTCAAGGATGAACACAATACTGCATGGCAACTGGATTCTGGCAATACCCTTTTGAATATGACGTTCATCGACCAGAGAATCGACAATAGCCAAGAACTCTTCCGCGATTCTGTCCACTCTTTCCCTGAGTTCTGGCGGCATATCGCCGCTCATTATCCTGGTAGCATCGAATGGCATGGCCGTTAATTTCGTTAATGGTCTTAAAGTAAGTTTCCGGCCAGATAAGAGTATCACGAAAAAGAGCTCAATGTGGTCTGCTGGCTTTTCAGCTCCTCCCAGAGGAGATCGCTCTGGCGAATAAATCGCTTTACAGGAAGCTCCAGCCTTGTGGATGCATATCCCAGCGCCGCCTTAAGGCTTTCGAACTCAATGGGCTTCGACTGCATTGCATTTCTCACGTTCTCCCGGACGTTGAACACCCCTAAGGGCACATAACCGGTATAGGCTTCTCTGAGGATTATCGCCCCCGCCTGCCTCTTCTCTTTTGCCAGCGCCTCCAGGACTGCCATCTTACAGGAGTAGTAGCATCCTCCCACCCTGGAGTACCCCTTCTTGCCGCCGTTGCTCTCAAAATCGGAGAATATCAGCTCCTCGTTGCCCATGATTCGCAGGAAGGCCTCCATCCATTCATACTGCCATGCGGTGGGGAGAAGAAGAACCGCATAGTAGTTGTTCAGGCTGGCAAACTCTCTCACCTGGCAGCAGTCAATAAGGTCATAATCCCTGACCTGGTGTAGAAGGCGGTTGCCTAAAGTGCTGTCGCAGGCGGTGATGGACCAGCGGGTGGGGACCAGCCTCCTCCTCTTCTTGGTGCCCATGGCTCCTACAGAGAAGGCTTTCTGAATGCTGGAGAAGGGAAGGCCCCTCTTGTGAAGATCCTCTACCGCATCCGCCGCCTTCAGGTCCCCGTCGTAGTAAACCTTCTCCAGATCTTGATTCCATCTGGCATTGCCGATCTCAAATCTCTCCAGGGGGGCGCTGGGGCCGAACGGTGTATGCTCATCGCTGAAGGACATCCCTTTTGGTGGCTGGATGAACTGGGCCTCGCTCTCTATCGAGGAGGCGGAGAGGGAGATGTCGCGAAGCTTATCGATAAACCGGCAATCAAGCTCCGTGACCTCTACCTCTCTTTTGCCCCTTATCAGGTTCAGCCGGTATCTTATGATCTCCTCCTGGGATTTCTTCTCCGGTATCCAGGACTCCGGCCGGTCCATGATCATGGTATCTCCATGCTGGGGGGCGATCATGGGGCCGGCATAGACCCGGGGGTAGTTCCAGCTGCCGATAAAGACCGAGGGCGGGGTGCTGCCATCCAGCTCCTTGCCAATATCCTGCGAGGGGATGTACATACTGGCGGTCAATTTTTTTAGATAGGCTTCCTTGCCTTTGATCACAGATATCTGGTTAGATATGATTCGAATAAAAATATGATGGATGCAGAGCGAATGTATTTTACATTTAATAATATCTTAACCAGAATATCCTATTTAGACGGTTATCTATTTAAATCAATAAACTAAATAATTTTAAAAGGTGATCCTCAATGAAATGGACTGTATTAGCAATGGCATTGATCATGCTCCTGTGCGCTGTATCACTGGGGCAGGTGAATACTTATTCGACAATCACAACTGGGGGCGCGCCCACACCGGTCACACCCACCAGCCCGGAATCCCTGAACCTGGAGGTGCCGGCGTTTATCACCACATCCGGTCAGACGCCTTCTGTGCAGGAGAGCGGCCAGAGCATTATTCGCTCCACAGAGCAGGCAGCCTATTCCTCTGCACCGGAGAGCTTGAAATCAACCTCAACCAGCCCGATCTCTACCAAGGCAACCTATCCTCAGGCGACATATC
>JAXDAR010000019.1:0-6279 GCA_034679645.1 Methanothrix sp.
TGCCATAGTCAGGACAGTCTTTATTCCAGCAAAACGAACCAGCAATTGCCAGTCTACCTGCCTTCATTGCATTCCCCAAGCTAAATATGCGATGAAGGAATATAAACTTAATTAAGGGGGACTACCCGACTTCGAGTCGGCGATTCCGGGAGGATTCCCGCTGGAAACAGGCTGTTCACCTGCAGGAGCGATCTAGAAAGCTCCAAGGTGGGGGATGTCATCCGGCTCAAGGATCTGTGCAATATAGAAATCACGAGCCTAGAGCCGGCAAAGGCCAGGTTCCTGGGCAAGGATATGGGCAAGAGGACCAGGATCATCCACTGGGCACCCGCAGACGGGGTGAAGGTTATGGTGATGAAGCCCGATGGCATGGATGAGGGGCTGGGCGAGGCGGGAATTGCCGAGGAGCTGGGCAAGGTCGTGCAGTTCGAGAGATACGGATTTGTGCGGGTCAACAAGCTCGGGGAGCCGATAGTGGCGTACTTTGCCCATAGGTAGAAGGGATTTCCAGGATCATTTCATTCTTTTTTGAGCTTTGATTCCAGATCCTTCAGGATGTCTTCATAGCCCTTCCACTCGATGAAATCGTCCCAGAGTTCGAAATCCTCTGGAAGCTTCCTGAGTCTTTCCTCAAAGGCCGCAATATTGCAGCCGTGTTTATCCTCGAACGATCTGATTCTATCTTTTAGAGAAGATATCTCGGAGATCAGTTTAAGGTTCCCAAATGTCATTATGTCGTCCATGGATACTCCGGTTCTCGAATCATCATTTATCGAGAGTATAACAGGCCTCATGGAATAAATTTTAAGCTCTATCGCTTATTCTTCATTGGCCAGGGATTCCAGACAGCCTACTATTGCCTCTTTGATGTTTTTGAGGGTTTCATCTACATCATCTCCCTGGGAGTGGCACCCAGGAAGTGCTGGACAGCTCACTATGTAGCCTCCCTCTTCTGCCTCCTGGAGGACGACTTCGAAGTTCATGCCATTAGATCGCTGTCAATAGGTAAAGACCTTTGTAAGATCATATCGATTCAACTCCCATTGCCCCGACTGCAATCATATTGGCGATAAATGACCTCTTCGAGTTGCATCTTTCCGGGGCCCACCTGGCCATCCTCTCCGCCTGTGAGACGGGATTGCCAGGCATCGAGCTTCCGGATAAGGTGGTATCGCTTCCCTCCGCCTTCATCCGGGCGGGGTTTGCCGGAGCCGTCGGCTCGCTCTGGACGGTGTCGGACAAAAGCACCGCCCAGCTGATGACCAGCTTCTATCAGCACTGGCGGGCGGAGGGCAAGTCCCCAATCCAGGCCCTGGCCGAGGCCCAGAAGGAGCTGCGAGAGCAGGAAAGGTTCAGGCATCCATTCTACTGAGCGGCGTTCTATATGACAGGAGTGTGAGCAGGAAAAGGCAGCGCTGCTGAAAGCGCTGCGCTTATGCCACAGAGAATAGCGAGGAGCCAGAATAGAATTTCAACATTGGATAGACCAAAGAAATTATCCATTCAGCCATCTTTTAAAATGATTCCCCTGATAGTAGCAATACAGCACCTGGCTATATCTAATTTGTCTGCCTTGCCAGGTCACCCAGCAAGCTCGTGCTCGTAGCGGTCCAGGATAATGCCTTTCTGTGCAGCTCCTCATTCGAGAGTATTTTTACACAGTCGCCTCTACGTCTTTTTCCCTCAATTTCCTGAAGAGCATCTTCATCTCGTACACCCCTTCCTCCCGCCTCTTCTCAGTGTAGAATCCCATCTTCTCAAACAGGCCCACCATGGCCTTGTTCTCCACCAGGGTATCGGCGGTAAAGCCCAGCAGGCCGTGCCTCCTGGCGATATATGTCAGGTAAGAGAGAAGCTCCCTGCCCACTCCCATGCCATGATACTCATCCTTTACCACTATTGCCACCTCTGCCAGGTAATTATCAGGGATCAGCTCGTACTGGCCAAGGCCAACGATGGTCTCTTTTTCTCTCTCCTTCTCCTTGATCACCGCCAGGATCTCCATCTTCCGGCTCCAGTCCACCACCACGAAATCCTGCAGCCTTTTATGGGGCATATCTTTTCGGGCGGAGAAGAACCTCATATACATGCTGTCCTCGGAGAGATCGTAGAAGAAGTCCTTGAGCATGGTCTCATCGGTTATCTTCACCGGGCGGAGGAATATCTCCAGCCCCTTCTTGGTGGTCCGGTAGGTCTCCAGCTCTTCGGGGTACATCCCCTTCTCGCCGGGGATATAGATCTGGTCTTTGTAGATCAGAGTCCTCTTCCTGGCCGCTTCGATCAGCCAGGGGCGGAATTTGGGATGGGCGATGGCGATGAGGTCCATGGCCCTCTCCCGGATGTTCTTGCCATGCAGATAGGCAATTCCGTATTCCGTCACCACATAATGCACGTCTCCCCGGGTTAGGGTGATACCTGCTCCCTCCTGCAGGATGGGGACAATGCGAGAGACGCTGTCATTCAGTGCAGTGGAGGGGAAGGCGAGAATGGTCTTCCCCCCCGGGCTGAGGACCGCTCCCCGCATGAAGTCCGCCTGACCGCCGGTGCCGCTGTAGAAGGTTCCTCCCAGAGACTCTGCCGTAGCCTGACCGGTCAGGTCCACCTCCATGGCGCTGTTGATGGCAGTCATCATCCTGTTCCGGGATATTATCAGGGGATTGTTGGTGTAGTCGATCCTTTTGAACTCGATGGATGGATTCTCATCCAGGAAATCGTAGGTATCACGGCTCCCCATACAGAATGAGGCGATGGTCTTTCCCGGATTGTGCAGCTTCTTGTGGTTGGTTACCACTCCTTTTTTGATCAGCTCGACGATGCCGTCGCTCAGGAGTTCTGTGTGCACCCCCAGATCCTCTTTGTGTTCCAGGCTGTGCACCACCTCGTCCGGTATCAAGCCATATCCCACCTGAATGGTAGAGCCATCTTCTATGATGCGGGCGACGTATTTGCCGATCTTCTGCACGATGTCGTTGGGGGCCTTCACCGAATACTCCAGGAGCGGCTCGTCGTGGGGGAGGACAAAATCGATATCCTTGATATGAATGAAGCCATCGCCATGGGTTCGGGGCATGTTCTCGTTCACCTGAGCCACCACAGTCTCTGCCTTTTCCAGGGCGGACTTGACCACATCCACGCTTATGCCCAGGCTCAGGTAGCCGTGTTTGTCTGGAAGAGAGGTCTGGACCAGGGCTATATCCACCGGAACCATATCCGAGCGGAAGAGTTCTGGAACAGAGGAGAGGAAAATGGGGGTGTAGTCTGCCGCGCCGCGGTTGACAGAGCTTCTGGTGCTGTCGCCCACGAAGAAAGAGTCAAGCCTGAAGTTCTCCTGGAACTTTTCGTCTGTATAGGGAGCCACGCCAAGCGTCCAGATGTGAATCAGTTCCGCATCGAAGAACGCTTTGGGATTTTTGTTGACGTAGTTGACCAGCTCCGCCACCAGGTACTGAGGCTCCCCGCAACCGGTTCCTATGAAGATCCGGTCTCCGGCATGAATGTGGCTGAATATGGCCTCCGGGGGCAGGAACTTCTCCGGATAGACCTTCTTGAACTCTTCCAGGATCCTTTTATCTTTCATCGCTAGCTCTCCTCCTTCACTTCTGTCTGGTTTTAGCCTCTACTGTAATCAGCCTATCGCTCTGAGAATGCTCATCTGCGGATTCTATCTCCGAAGGGGAATAGATTGATATAGAAACGGCCAGCATTTAACAATAAATCGGGGCTTAACTGAGGAGATCAACCATGATCAACTTATTCAAGAAGAATGCGGGAGGAGAGGCAAAGAAGGATAAGAAGAAAGAGAAACAGGAGGAAAGGAGGCAAAAAGCGCAGGCCAGGGGACAGAAGCCCATAAAATAGCCCTTTTCTTCTCTTCACTCTTGAAAGCCGATAAAATTCACGCGGATGAGCGCTCGATGCTGTCCACCGCCATGACGACGCTCTCCCATTCCGGGCAGTATGAGACCTGGCTATTGTAGTCCTGAATATCCGTGCCGTTCAGGCTCCAGGGATGCTGAAATAAGATTCCATGCCGGCTGGGGTCGCTCTTCACGAACTCCACAATGTTGATGTCCAGGTCATCGATCAGCACGTCCGATGGAATGGTGTGCTTGGTTCCGGTTCGAGCCCAGTAGTAGCCCTTCAGGGTGGGAAAATGGGCGTCCAGCCATCTGCGAGTGGCCTCTTCAGTATTTGGCCTCCTGGCGGTCACCACGAAGACATCATGCTGGCCCAGCCTCTCGATTGCCCTTTGCGAACCGTCGATGATCGGCACCTGCATCACATATTCCGGATCTGAAAGCAGCCTTGATATCTCCTCCCAGATCTCCCTTCCCTCGAATGTCCAGTGGGCACGATCCACATCGTTCTTGGAATAAACAAGGCCGTATTTCTTCTCGATCTCCTTCAGGACCGCAGCCACCTGATCTGCCAGCACCCCATCGATGTCCACAGCGATCTTCAGAGTCATTTCCTTCGAGCATTCGTTCAGGGAACCATATAAAGGTTTCAGCCGGAGATCCAGATGGTTAGATAAATGATGGTTAGATAAATAAATGATCAGGATGATTAGCGATTCAATTGTGTCACAGTTGATGATAACTGATGAGATATAATAGATAGATTATATGAGGCAGGTAAAATGGATTATGTTCTTCACCCCAGGTCAGAGATCGATAGCAGGATAAAAAAGCTGCAGTCCGGTATGGACGGCATGGACGGAGCCCTTTTGTTTCAGGCGGTGGACATGTGCTACTTCTCTGGAACCGCCCAGGATGGACTGGTCTATATCCCCAGAGACGGCGAGCCAACTGTCATGATGAAAAGAAGTCTGGAGAGGGCAAAAGAGGAGTCGCCCCTGGAGGTTCGACCGCTGAAGAATATGAGAAATCTAAAAGAGGACCTGGGCATCAAACCGGGCGCCACCATCGGTCTGGAGATGGATGTCCTCCCCTGCAGCTTCTACTTCAGGGTGAACAAGGCTTTAGAGGGTGCTTCCTTTGTTGATGTCGCCGAGAGGATCAAGCATATCCGCTCTGTCAAGTCCGAGTTTGAGATAGATCTGGCAAAGCAGGCTGCACAGATGCTGGTAGAAGGATTCTCCACCGTCCCCGATCATATCAAAGAGGGGATAACAGAGGTAGAGCTGATGTGCCGCATGGAATCGGAGATGAGGCTGCTGGGCCACCAGGGATCGCTGCGCTTTCGCCGCTTCAACAGCATCGTCCCCTTAGGCCATATTATGTCCGGATCGAGCGCTGCTATTCCCAGCTTTTTGGCCTCGCCCACCGGAGGAAAGGGGACCTCGCTGGTCTTTCCCCACGGACCGAGCTACAGGAAGATAAGGAGAAACGAACCGGTGTTTGTAGACACTGTGGGCATCTGCAATGGATATATCGCCGACGCCACCAGAATCTTCTCTTTAGGAAAGATCGATCCTGAGCTGCAAGAGGCTTACGAGGCCTCCTGCCAGATCGAAGAGGCCATTGCCAGGGAGATGAAGCCGGGCAGGACGGCCAGAGAGCTTTTCGAATTATCCGAATCGGAGGGGGAGAGGCTGGGCTATGGCGACTTCCTGGGTGGGCCGTTGGGAGGCAAATGCGGCTTTGTGGGACACGGTGTGGGCCTGGAGCTGGATGAGTATCCTGTGATCGCCCCCCTGGACCATGAGATCCGGGAGGGAATGACCATCGCTGTCGAGCCCAAGATCATCTATCCGGGAAAAGGAGTATTGGGTGTGGAGGATACCTTCCTGACCAGGTCATCCGGGGCGCAGAGGCTGACGGAAATGCCCCTGGAGATCTGGGAGGTTTGAGAAGGCTCGAAGCAGAAGTCCATTAGCACCGGACTTGATTGCTTCGGAACGATCTTGCTAGATGATCACTGCACCGGTCTCGTTCACCATGACCCGGATGGACCCAAAGCCCCTTGAGCTGGCATTCAGCGGGCTCCAGCTGCTCGCATATTGGGCCGTGATCACCGGATCGAAGTACTCTATGATCCAATTCCCCTCTTTTTCCGAGGCGTTAACTGCCACTGCGCTGGATCTCCAGCGGAAGAGCCTGACCTGGGGGAGGTTCTCCGCTCTCATGAGGGCGCTGTCAAATCCGTCCCTGTAGAGAGGGATGCTCTGGTGGAGATAGGAAGTGTTATCCGGAAGCGGTCCCGCAAAGAGGTTGAACCTGGAGATCAGGAATCTGTTATTATCGCTGTCGTTTTTCAGTATGGTCCACTGAAAGAGATTTGGGTCCGGATAGATCACAGAGCCGTCATCGTAAAAGC
>JAXDAR010000020.1:0-2690 GCA_034679645.1 Methanothrix sp.
CAGTTCATTGATGTGGACCTATTCGATATCGCTGATATGGTGGGGGACCTGCTGGAGAATGCAATTAATGCTGCCGTGGACAACCTGCTGGGCTTCCTGCCGGGATGGGCCCGCGATCTGGTCAAGGCCATAATCGGCTCAGCAATCGATCTGGTCAGAGCGATCCTGGACATCGGTGACGACATCCAGGAGTGGATATCCGATCTGCTGAATGTCAGCTTCGGGATACTCGACTTCATACTGCAGCTCATCGCAGACTACCTGGCCAATAAGTCTCCCATCCAGCTGATAGAAGATCCCTATCCCATCCTGCCTGCTGCCGATAATCCCAATCCGGGAGCGCCGGCGAAGATCGTGCCGGTGAAGATCCCCATCCGCGATCTACAGGTGCATAATGACGACAAGGAAATGGTTCTGCAAGGAAATGTGGGGTGATTATGATGTTGGCAAGAGTCAATCTGCAGCTGATCAAGACGACAGCATTTGACAGCGGAGCTATAGGGATGCTGGCCATGGTGCTCCATCAGTTCAGCTCTCCGGGGCGCTATAGAGCAGCGATATCCAGCCGGGGCAGGGGGCATAGATACATCACCTTCGATGTCGATTCCAGGTCGGAGGTGATGCAGCTTGATATCGATCTGGCGGGAGCAACCAACTCAAAAGTAAAAGAAGGTATCTCCGGACCTTCCCGCGAAAGGAGAGAGGAACAGGCCGGCATCCTATCTCCCAAGGGCTATGTCCTGTTTCATGCCTCATCCGGATCCGGCTATTCAGTAATAGTTGCCGATTCTCTGGGCAGAGTGGTCTTCAATAGCGCAAAACTGGGTAATGGCGACCTGTTTGCCGTTTCCCTTCTGGAGCCTGGCGGCTATTCCATGAAAAATTCCATCGACTCTTCTGGGGGAGATATCAGCGTGACCCTCCCGGAGAAGATGTTTGGAAAACTGAGGGAAGTGGAGACGAAATATGTTGATGTGAGCGAAAAGAAGCTCGATCCTCAACGCATAGATCTGATCTCCAGCCAGGGTCTGGTGTTCCGGATCAAGAGCCCGGCTAGAATAGTGATAGCAAAGGAGGCCGGTATGCAGAAGGCTGGCAAAATCAAGTCCAAGCCCATGATCAGATGGCGCAAACTTGAATCTTAACGGAGGTAATTGAAAGACGGAAATTTTAAAAGGATGGAGATTTAGGAATGTAGCTGATGGCAGGCGCGCCTCTGCAGGCGCGCCGCTAAGATGATTATGGGGCATCCCTGTGAATTCCGATCCACTCAGACAATATCGGGAGAAGAGGGACTTTACTGCGACCTCTGAGCCCAATCCTTTGGAGTTGGCCAAAAGGAGAACGCCTTCAGGCAGCCAGATCTCCGGCCGCCAGATCTCTGCAAGCCGGATCTCTGGCGGCCAGATCTTTGTGGTCCAGGAGCACCACTCCCGCCAGCTGCACTACGACTTCCGCCTGGAGGTGGATGGAGTCTTAAAATCCTGGGCGGTCCCCAAGGGGCCTTCCATGAATCCAAAGGATAAGCGGCTGGCCGTCCAGACCGAGGACCATCCAGTGGAGTACGCCTCATTTGAGGGCACAATTCCCGAGGGGCAGTACGGTGCGGGAACGGTGGTTATCTGGGACTGGGGCAACTACAGGAACCTCTCGAATGTGGGTGGCCGGGAGATCTCCCTCTCCCAGGCCCTTAATAGCGGCCATGCCTCATTCTGGCTGGAGGGCAGGAGGCTGCAGGGCGGCTTCGCCCTCACCAGGACCCCGCGCGGCTGGCTTTTAGTCAAGATGCGGGATCTGAAAGCAGAATCATAGAATACTCTTGAGGGCCAGTGCAAAATAGGGGGAGAATGGCATCAATCCCCGGGAATCATGGACCAGCGCAAACGAGAGTGGAATGGAGTCCTGGCCGTCGTCGGCTGCTCAGTGGCCATATTCTGGCCGGGCGCTCTCACCTTCGGCTTTCCCGGTGTGATGGCCTCAGTATGGCGGGATATGTTCCAGACCGGCAGCGGGTCCACTGGAGCAGCCATATTCTTCATGCTGGCAGGGTTGGGCATTTTTATGTTCCTGGTGGGACGGTGGCAGGAGCGGTGCGGTATCAGGAAAATGATCATTCTGGGAATCCTCCTCACTGCCTGCGGCTGTATCCTGGTGGCCCATGCGAAATCGATTCTCATGGTCTACGCCTGGGCTTTTCTCAACGGCGCAGCCTCATGCTTTGTCTATATCCCTGCCCTCACTTTAGTGCAGCAATGGTATCCCCATCGTAAGGGTCTGGTCTCGGGAACAGTGAGCATGGTCTTTGGCCTGGCGGCAGCCATCATGTCTCCGGTATTTGGGATGATGCTGAATTCATTCGGCTACAGGAATATGAGCCTGATCCTGGCCGCTCTTACCCTGGCGGCGGGCCTTTTGGGTGCATACTTCGCCCGGGAGCCGGATGATCTGCCCGTGCAGCAATACGCAGAGCAAAATGGTATGGGAGGGGATGAAAAGAATCTATCTTTAACAGTGACAGAGACTCTTCGCACCCGCAGCTTCTGGTTTCTCTGGGTGACCTGGACCCTGGCCGGGGCGGCGGGGATCTCCATGACCGTCCTCTCCACAGGCTATGGATTATCCCTTGGCCTTCCGCTGCAGTCTGCGGTCCTCATTCTCACCGCCTTCAATCTGACCAATGGAACCGGCCG
>JAXDAR010000021.1:0-9615 GCA_034679645.1 Methanothrix sp.
TTTCTCTCCAACTCCGACGCCCATTCCCCCCGCACCAATAAGCTGGCCAGAGAGTTCAATCAGATGGAGGTGGAGGAGTGCAGCTTCCAGGAGGTGGCCATGGCCATAAAAAGGGAGAAGGGCAGGAGACCGACACATAATATTGGCTTTTTTCCCGGAGAAGGAAAATACAACCGCACCGCCTGCACCCGCTGCTTTAAGCAGTTCAGCGCTGAGGAGATGAATGATTTCATGGGACGCTGCCCCCATTGCCGGGGGCAGATAAAGCTGGGGGTGGCGGACCGAATCGACCTTCTGGCCGACCATGAAGAGCCCTGCCATCCCTCCCATCGACCTCCGTATCTGCACCTCATTCCCCTGGCCGAGATCATCGCCCTCGCCCTGGGCCACAAGAACCCCCTGACGGCAGGAGTGCAGCGGCTGTATCAGGCCATGACCGGGGATAAGACGGAGATCGACATCCTGCTGAATACAAATCGGGAGGAGATGGAAGCTGCGGGAGCGGTGCCGGAGGTGATCGGAGCGATCGAGGCCTTCCGCAGGGGTGAGGTGGAGGTTCTGCCCGGGGGAGGAGGAAGTTACGGCCAGATCCGCCTTCCCTCTTCGAGGTCGCAAGCAGCCGGAAGCGAGAAGCAAAGATCTCTTTTTGATTTCTAATCTTCTTCATTTTTGGGAATTAAAACCTCCTGGACAGGAGTGGCCATGGCCAGTCGATCACCCCCTTATACATTCCCAAATATCAATTCCAGTTTGGTGACATAAATTGTGGAATAGAACCATAGATCAGCATCATCAGGCAGGAACTTGTTGGGTGGGATCCAAACGACAGGGCTATATAAGATATGGAGAGAAAGAAGACTATGACGTGATCGGGATCGCATCCATTGGACTGGGCCATCTGCAGGAGTTGAGCCATATTATAGCCCATACAGATATAGATCCAGATCGAATGGACCTTGGGAGGGAATGCCAGGGAGGCATAGATTGTGAGCACATCTAAAGATAGATATCATAAGGTCGTAATTGCTTTCTTGCTCATTCTGGCCATGGTCATAGCTGCTCACGCTGAGAAGATCACGATATCAGTCGGCACAAACACCACCACCTGGACGATCAGCCGGGAGAGCGAGAGCCTCAAGTTCAACTACGCCCAGTATGTCGAGGGCAGTATATCCCCGGTGGATTACCGGGGAAGGTCCCTCTCTCCTTACCACTCCAGCTATGAGGAGGTGGACGTCAATGACATCCGCCTGCGAGACAGAACCTCCGCCCTTATTGGTAGCTATGCCTCTGAGAAGCAGATAATCCTGGAAGCAAACACGACTGAAGACAGTGTGTTCGATTTCGTCTATGAGAATGGAACATATGCCTTTCAGTTCACCGAACAATGGCCTGCTATCCTCCGGTCCAGCGGATCTTTGAGGTACTCCGGCCAGGGCATTAACAGCCGGGAGTTTGCCGGAAACAACCTTGATTATGCCGGCTCCAGTCTGCTCTATAACACTGAGCTCTCCAAGGATTCGGATATCGGTATGACGATCAACAGGATGAACGCCACTGTGCTGGCCACAGATGATGCTATCCTGCGGGCAGAATTGATGCCTGAAAAGGAGACCCGTTATGAGATCAGCACCCACACTACCGGCATCGCTGATCTGAAATACAGCTTTTCCCGCCCTGAGGCGGAGCTGAAGAAGATGACCTATCCACTGGCAAGCGAGGGAGAGGAGAGGTACTACGGGACATATAATATCAATAGAAGTATGCGGATGAAGTCCAGCTTCCCCCGCTATGAGCCGGAGTATGACTGGCTGCCTTGCTGCCTGGCCGGCAGTTGCGAGATCGGCAGGAATTTATCCAGACCGGATTGCTCTAAAATTGGATAAGGATCGGTATTAAGATCCTTAAAAACGAAGATTATTAATATCTTCCTCTCCTTTCCATGCCCGGAATGTTTTAATTTGCATACTATCCAGGAAGGATCCATATGACAGGTATACTCTTCAGATTGACTCTGGTATTCTTTTTATCGTTGTTTGCATTCACGGCACAGACCACCGGCATCTATATTGGCACCTCCTCCTCAGCAGCCGGGGAGACGGCCAGCTCATGGGAGAGCTTTTCCCTGGACGGCTCCACATCGCTCCGCGAAAGCCAGGTCCTTGGCCTGGGAAGCATCAGCACAAACCGCCAGACGGAAGGAAACGGAAATAACAGCCTCAAGCAGACCCTCTCAGGATCAGGTTATGTCATTGAGAATAATATTGAGACCCGGGGGAAATTCAGCGCCTTCACAGACTCATCTGCATCCGCCCAGTCCGCTGCCCTCAATCAGAATGTAGGCGGTATAGGCGACCTGAGCCTGGAGCTGCAAGGAAAGGAAGGAGTTGAAGATGCAGTCCAGCAGGCAAAAGTAGAGGGCGGCCTTCTGAACAGCCAGCATAGCCTCTCCGCCGGAGAGGGCATCACTGCCAGCCAGAACACACTGATTGAGGGCCAGAAAGGCAGCATACTTGCCGGTGCCCTGGGCAAAGATAATGTCATGGTGGCCAGTGGAGAATTTGAGGGTATTGGAAGCATGAAAGCCACTCTCGAATCCACCAGCAAAAATCGAGCATCTGCGACGGGCACAGCGTATATTGATGACGCCCCGGTCCTGAATGATAATACATTTAAAGCGATACATTCCGCGGGAAAGAGCCAGGGCATGGGGGTATCCGGCCTGAGAATGATTGAAGGTGGCTTGGGCGACTTCGATGTGAGTGTGGTTAATCTCGATTGGGCGTCTGGGGAGGGCAGCTCATATGCCTCAGAAGATGAGGTTGATGATTCGGCAAAACCAAGAGGATCTTCTTCCTCTTACGCTTTGACCGGATATCGCTGGAATCAAGAGGACCCCGACATCCAGTTATATTTAAATCCGACTGATATTCCCGCCGGGATAAAAGTGCAATCCGCCCAAAATGCCATAACATATGCGGCAGACACCTGGGATGAAGCGGTCGAGCAGAGCCTCTTCATCGATGGTTCCACGGTGATCGTTGACGATGGTAAGCAAGTGATCAATCCACTCTCAGCCGAGTATATGCCTGACGGCTTTAACCTCAATGGCTTCAAGAATCTTGACAACGACTATCTCGCTTTGACCGCCTTCTGGACTGATTTGTCCGAGAAAGACGGTTATTACTCCATTGTTGAATCCGATATCGTATACAATCTGGACTTCAAGTGGACCGATGACGAAAAGCAGGCTAAAAATACAGGTAAACTGGACCTGCAGAGCGTAGCCCTGCACGAGCTGGGCCATACCATCGGCATGGGAGATCTCTATAACCTGGAAAACGGAGATGAACGCAAGCAGGACTATGCCCAGGTGATGAACTTGTACGACGGTCCGCAAAGGACGCTTGGCAACGGGGATTTGGCAGGAGTGCAGAAGATGTATGGTGTCCCCGATTCGGAGAGTCATCTGCAGAGCAAAATTGGCGTCCTTAGAGATGGGGCATGGTATCTTGATTATAATGGCAATGGCAATTGGGACCAGGATGACACATTGAGCTTCTTTGGAACAGATGGCGACCTGCCTGCAATCGGTGATTGGAACGGGGATGGCAAAAATAAGATAGGAGTGCTTAGAAATGGAGAGTGGTACCTGGATTATAATGGCAATGGCATTTGGGACCAGGGCGATGTGGTGAACTTCTTTGGAACAGGCGGTGACCTGCCCATCATTGGAGATTGGAACGCCGATGGCAAGGATGACCTGGGCGTCCTTAGAAGCGGAGAGTGGTACTTAGACTACAATGGCAATGGCATTTGGGACTCAGAGGACATTGTCAGCAGCAGCTTTGCATTGACGGGTGACCTGCCAGTCATTGGTGATTGGAGCGGCGACGGCAAGGATAAAATCGGCGTCCTGAGAAACGGCGAATGGTATTTAGATTATAACGGCAATGGCTTCTGGGACCCGGAGGACATTTTCAGCAATGGCTTTGGCATGAATGGAGACCTGCCCGTAGCTGGTGATTGGAATGGTGATGGCAAGGATAAGATTGGAGTCCTGAGAAATGGGGAGTGGTATTTCGACTACAACGGCAATGGCATCTGGGACTCTGAAGATATGGTGAGCTTTTTTGGAACAGAGGGTGATCGACCAATCACAAATATTGGATTTGAGTATCTCTTCTAAATACTTTTTTTAATCTCCACCCATATGCAGGCAGCAAGGTGCGACCGCCGGGATTGGCTTTTAATCCATTCAGCGATAGACATTTCAAAGCCAGAATAGGACCATCTCACTTTATGAGGAAGTTCAAACCAGGATTAACTAGATTAATATTTTGGTTTACCTGTAATTGTCTGCAGCAGGGGTGAAAGAGTGGATCTCCAGGTAAAATAAGAAAGGAGCAAATCAGATGATTTCCGGGCGGGACAGTTTCGACCCGCTTACGAAAGGCTTATTTATTAAAAAGATATTTAAAACAAATTTAATAATGTGGAGGGCAGGAAAATTATGAATATATGCAAATTAAAAACTGTATTCCTCATCATGTTCGCAGCGTTTCTCGTAGCATCGATGATCCCGGCACTGGCAGAGATATCATTTTCCAATCACCGGCCAGATCCAGCAGATTCGCCAACCGCATCGAATGCCAGCGCATCCAGGAGCAAAGAACTCGATGATAAGACTGCGATCGATAACCAATCCATCCGGGCGACGATGCTGAAACTGCCGATAAGCTTCATAGAGAATCGTGGCCAGACCTCAAGGGATGTGCGCTTCATGGTCAAGACAGCAGGACAGACGGTATTCTTAACTCCCCAGGAGGTCGTATTCGCACTCTCCAGCGGCAATAACTCCGCCGCAGTCCATATGTCATTTGAGAACTCCAGTTCAGAAGAGATAGCAGGCGAACAACTTCTTCCCGGCAAGGCCAACTTTTTTATCGGAAACAATTCCTCGCAATGGATAGATGATATTCCTACATATGGATCGGTCCGATACCGGGATCTTTATCCGGGAGTGGATCTGCTCATTAAGGGAAGGGAAGGATTCCTAAAACATGAACTGGTCCTGAGCGCGGGATCGGATCCATCTCAGATCATAATGAGATACAGCGGCCAGGATAATCTCAGTCTGACCGGGGATGGATCGCTGCTGATAGTGACACCGGCCGGAAACCTGACCGATTCTGCTCCCATCTGCTACCAGGAAATCAATGGCAGCGTTACAGATATCCAGGGGAAGTACCGGATGGTCGACGACCAGAGAATTGGATTTGAGATCGGAAGCTACGACCGAAGATATCCCCTGGTGATAGATCCAGCATTGCTGTACTCCACCTATCTGGGTGGAAGCAGCGATGATTCCGGATTGGCTCTGGCGGTCGACAGCAGCGGCAATGCCTATATTGCTGGATATACAACATCAGCAAATTTTCCAGTAAAAGATCCCATACAGGCATCGAATCGCGGTTCACAGGAAGCCTTTGTCAGCAAGATCAACCCCACTGGATCGGCTTTGCTCTATTCCACATACCTGGGAGGAAGCCAGAACGATTCTGCTCATGGAATCGCAGTGGATGGCAGCGGCAATGCCTATATCTCTGGACATACAACCTCAGCCAATTTTCCAGTCAAAAATGCAATTCAATCATCGAATGCCGGTCTGTGGGACGCTTTTGTTACCAAGATCAATGCCGCAGGATCAGCATTGACCTATTCCACCTACCTGGGTGGAAAAGGCAATGATTATGCAGAAGACATAGCCCTGGATGGAAGCGGCAACGCCTATATCACAGGATACACCGACCTTAGCGGCTTCCCGACAAAAAATCCCATACAGGCTTCGAATGCCGGTCTGTGGGACGCTTTTGTCACCAAGATCAACCCCGCGGGATCGGCTTTAGTCTATTCCACGTACCTCGGAGGAAGCGGCTTTGAATACGGCCTTGGCATCGCAACTGACAGCAACGGCAATGCCTACATCACAGGACCGACCTTTTCAACCAACTTTCCAACAAAGAATCCAATACAGGTCTCAAATGCCGGAATGATGGATGCCTTCGTAACCAAGATCAACTCCGCAGGATCGGCTTTGCTCTATTCCACCTACCTGGGAGGGAGTGCAAATGATTACGCCGAAGGCATTGCCCTGGACGGAAGCGGCAACGCCTACCTAACCGGATATACGATCTCATCCGATCTCCCCACGACTAATGCGATGCAGGCATCCAATGCAGGCATATGGGATGCTTTTGTTACCAAGATCAATGCCACAGGATCGGCTTTGGTCTATTCCACATACCTCGGAGGAAGCGGGGTCTGTTTTGGCCATGGCATCGCCGTGGATTCCATGGGCAATGCTTATGTCACCGGTGAGACCAACTCCGCCGATTTTCCAACCGCAAATCCGATCCAAGCAGCGAGCACCAATTCATTCGACGTCTTCGTCAGCAAGATCAATGCCAATGGCCTGGCACTGGATTATTCCACCTACCTGGGAGGAATCAACTACGATTATGCCAAAGGGATTGCCGTGGATGGCAATGGTAATGCTTATATCACTGGCTATGCGGAATCAACCGGATTTCCCATTAACAATCCCATCCAGCCATCGAATGCCGGCTATAAAGACTCTTTCGTGGCAGTGATAAGCACCTCAGAGCTATTGCCTAATAGCCCTCCAAACACCCCCATAGTTCCCAGGGGACCGGCCACTGGATTTGTCGACCTCTTTTATGGCTATTCCACCTTTGCCGTTGATCCTGACGGAGATCAGGTGAAGTATACCTTCGACTGGGGAGAAGGGAACAGTGATACCACCATTCTGGTCGAATCGGGCGTAAATTCCACTGCATATCATAATTGGAGCGAGGGGACCTATCAGATAAAAGCCCTGGCCACAGACAGCAAAGGTGCATCCTCAGGGTGGTCAGAGGGATTTACTGTAACCATTCAGACCAGCATTGTCTCCGATCAAATTGGAGCGTTCAGGAATGGGCCGTGGTATCTGGACTACAATGGAAATAAAGTTTGGGATCCGGATTCCGGCGACGTATCATTCTGGTTTGGGACCGATGGCGATGTGACAATCACCGGTGACTGGAACGGAGACGGAATTGATGAGGTAGGAGTGTTCAGGAATGGACCGTGGTACCTGGACTACAACGGAAACCGGGTATGGGATCCGGATTCCGGCGACGTATCATTCTGGCTGGGGACCGATGGCGATGTGCCAATCGCCGGAGACTGGAACGGCGACGAAATAGATGAGGTAGGAGTATTCAGGAAAGGACCGTGGTACCTGGACTACAATGGAAATAGAGAATGGGATCCGGCGGGAGGTGACGTCTCATTCTGGTTTGGAGCCGACGGCGACCAGCCACTTTCAGGACGATGGAGCTGAGAGTTCAGCTCCTTTATCATTTTTCTCAGTAATCCAGGCCGGTCGATCTCTAATCAAGTTAATTTTAAATACAAAGAGAGGAGCATATTATAACATATAGAATATTTCTGTTAAGGCATCTATATGATACAGTGAAAAAGAGGGGAAAATATGAGAAGAAAAATCTGGATTATGCTTTTGTTATGCACTATAACGCCCGTTTTTTTATCTGCAGCTTACGCAACAAATTCTCATAATGAGAATGATTCAATCCCGGAGGAAGGTGACAGAGCATCCTACATAGAGAATATTACTTATGAGAACGATTCTGCGCAGATATCTCTATTGATCAATGGCACCGTCTATATCGATCGAAACGAAAGCGCAACCCTCGACCAGGGGGAGATAGGTCTGGCAGGCTGGACGGTAAAGCTATTCAAGAATGGAACTGAGATCTCTCGTATCAGGACAGACCGATTTGGACAGTATCTCTTTGCCGGTCTGAAGCCCGGAACATATACGGTAGCAGAGGAACTGCAAACCGGTTGGAATCAAACATATCCGATTGATGGCGAATACGTTGTCGTTCTCCAGGAGAAGGATACATACGACATCAACTTTGGAAATGCCATTAAAAGGGAGTTCATCTCCAATACCACCACATTGACCCACATCAAGTCGGATGAACTCAGAGAGATGAAGATGAGACGGCAGAGCCTCCCCTCTGCTTATCTCAGCCCGAACGTCGAATCGAGGCTGAAGAGCGCTGCCCTTGGCCAGTCTTTCGACCTGTTAGATCATCTGCCAATAATAGCATCTGAACGCGACCAGGGTTGGTGTGGAAACTGCTGGGTCTGGTCGGGCACTGGCGTGATGGAGGTGGATAATTCCGTGAACAATGGTGTTGACCAGCGTCTTTCCATCCAGTACTTCAGCTCGAACTACTACAACGGCCAGGGATGCGATTTCGATTGTTGTGGTGGCTACCTTGACTACTTTGCAGATGCTTACAATTCCGATCTGAAGAAAGCAGTTCCTTGGTCAAATCATAACGCCCAATTTGCCGATGGGAACAGGTGCTGTTCAGACAGTTGCAGCCAGTGTCCTCCTTCGGGATGTGATGCATCGATCGATCATACCAGCGTACCAGCGAGTATGATTGTAGAAGAGCCCAATCACGCCATCAATAGCATTTCTCTCTCCCCCATCTTCACCTCGGGCATGCCCAAGGAAGATGCCATTTTAGCGGTAAAGAATGTTCTTATGCAGAACAAGGCGGTCATGTTCAGCTTCGTTCAAACCACTTCCAGTGATTTTCCCGCCTTTTGGATGTATGGATCAGAGAGCGATGTGTGGAGCCCACCTCAGACACAGTGTGGAACTAATCCGAATATGTGTGATATGTGGGGCCATAGTGTGCTATGTGTGGGCTTCGATGACACCAATCCAGCAAACCGTTACTGGATAATGGTGAATAGCTGGGGAATAAATCAAAATCGTCCTAACGGCATATTTCTGCTCTCAATGGACATGAACTACAGCTGCAAATTTGATGGAGAAGACATATTTTATTTTGATACATTTGATTTAGACTGGAACAAGCCGCCCAGCACGCCTTACACGCCAGCTGGGCCGACATTCGGTCTTCGAGCAAGAACCTATAGCTTCTCCACATCGTCCGTCGATCCGGAGATGGATGAAGTGAAGTATATCTTTGACTGGGGAGATGGAAGCTCCACAACCACCAGCCTGATCGAATCCGGCGCAACTGTATCCGCAGATCACAGCTGGAGCGCGACAGGAGACTACCAGGTCAGGGCGATGGCATTGGACAGCAGAGGTGCATATTCATCCTGGTCAGATGAATCGGAGATATCTATATTGCCAGGAGTATCCTCGGATCAAATCGGAGTATTCAGGAATGGACCGTGGTACCTGGACTACAACGGAAACCGAATATGGGATCCGGCTTCAGGCGACGTATCATTCTGGTTTGGGACCGGCGGCGACCGGCCACTGGCTGGCGACTGGAATGGAGACGGTTGGGGCGAGATAGGAGTATTCAGGAATGGATCGTGGTATCTGGACTACAACGGAAACCGGGTATGGGATCCGGCTTCAGGCGACGTATCATTCTGGTTTGGGACCAGCGGAGACATTCCACTGGCTGGCGACTGGAACGGAGACGGAATAGATGAAGTGGGAGTGTTCAGGAATGGACCGTGGTA
>JAXDAR010000022.1:0-7153 GCA_034679645.1 Methanothrix sp.
TAGCAGAAAAGATTGCAGATAATTGCGAAGCCAACCGATCGAGTGTGCCAGCCGATCAGACACCAATGAATAGACTCTCTCTATCAGATCCTCGCCGCTCAATCTGCAGACTGCCAAGCTTGGTGAAACATCAGTGGAGATCAGCAATTAACCTTTTATCCCAGCCCACTTCTCCTAGAGCCCATGAAGCTTCCGGGCACAGCGACAGCGGAGGAGAACATCCACATCGCCATGGGAAAGCTCGCCATCCGGCCTGGCGATCTCTTCTTAGACGTCGGCTGCGGCTCAGGAGCCGTCTCCCTGGCCGCCTCCCGCTACACGGACCGAATTTACGGCCTGGACCGCCGGCCGGAGGCAGTAGAACTGAGCAGATCTCTGGTTCCCTCCGGGAAGTTCCTCCTGGGGGAGGCGGAGGAGATCATCCCCCACCTGCCGGCAGTGGACGGGTGCTTTATCGGCGGCACCCGCGGTATAGACCATTTCCTTCCCCTTCTGATAGAGAAGGCCAGCCCCGGCTGCGTAATCATCGCCGACCTGGCCAGGTTGGGCATAGCCAGTCAGGTGGCAGAGATGATGAAAAACCTGGGCATATACAGGGAAATCCTGCAGATCAGTATAAGCCGGGGCTACGATCTGGCAGGGGACATAGCCCTCAAACCCATAAACCCCATATTCATGGTGATCGGCAGATGTTAATCGGCATAAGCCTGGGGCCGGGCGACCCGGAGCTGTTGACCTTCAAGGCAGCAGCGGCCCTGAAGAGCTGCAAGCGGGTATTTGTGCCCGGAGAACTGGCAGCAGAGCTGGCCAGACCCTATTGTTCCCCCCAAATCCTGGACTTCCCCATGATCCAGAAGGAGAGGGAGCTGGAGAGGATCTGGAGGGAAAACGCAGAAATAATAGCCCGGGACGCCGAACACAGCCAGGTGGGATTTGCCTGCATCGGCGATGTCAACACCTTCTCCACCTTCAGCCATCTGAAGAGGGTGATAGAGGAGCTATATCCGGAAATCGAGATCCGGACCATTCCCGGAGTGGGAGTGGTCCCCGCCCTGGCCTCAAGATTCGATGTCCCCCTGGAGAGATCCTTTCTGGTCTCGGACGGCTCGGAGGTGCAGTCGGTTATCAGGATAAAGGCCACCAGACCCAGGAAGCTGGCAGAAGAGCTGCGAGGTGAAGGCTACGAGGATTTCACCCTGGGCAGCAGGCTCTTCACTCCGGAGGAGAGGATCGTCCGGGGAGAGATGCCGGAGAGAAGCGAGTACTTCAGCGTCCTTTTAGCCCGGAGGAGAAGATGAAGATCTATTTCGTGGGAGCGGGGCCGGGCGACCCGGATCTGATCACCGTCAAGGGCAAAAGACTCCTGGAGGAGGCGGACTTAGTGGTCTACGCCGGCTCTCTGGTCAATCCCCAGCTCCTGGAGGGATTAGGGGCAGTTAAGGTAGACAGCAATGGACTCTCAATTGAGGAGACCCAGGCGAAGATGGTCGGGTTCCTGCGGGAGGGAAAGAAGGTGGTGCGGCTGCATAGCGGCGATCCTTCGATCTACGGAGCAATACTGGAGCAGATGAGGCCCCTGGAGGAGATGGGGATAGAGGTGGAGGTGGTTCCCGGCGTCTCCTCCCTATTTGCTGCCGCCGCCGCCCTGAAGACCCAGCTCACCCTCAAAGGCGTCTCCGAATCTCTGATCCTGACCAGGCCGGCGGGAACCACCCTGGAGAAGGACGAGCTGCCCGCTCTGGGCCGCCTGGGAACGACCATGGCCATAGTCCTGGGGATCGATAAGATCAGGGATATAGTCCGGTCCCTGGACCGGCCCGGTGATACGCCGGTGGCAGTGGTCTATCATGCCTCCTGGCCGGACCAGAAGATCCTCCTTGGAAGCATAGACGACATCGCGGATAAGGTTGAGGAAGAGGGCATCGACCGCAGCGCCCTCATTCTGGTGGGCGATGTGGTGAATAGAACTGGATACAGGAGGTCTCACCTATACCGGAGCCGCTGAAGTCCCTGGCCATCCTTCTCTTCCCCCGGGACAGGGATAAAGGGGAGAGGATCGTTCGGGCATTGATAGATCGCTATCAATGCACCATTATCCTCTATGAGGAGGAGAGGATGAAAAGGATCCTGGAGAAGTACGATCTGATGGTGGCGATCATGGCAGTGGGGATTGTGACCAGAAGCCTCTGCCGCCATCTACAGGACAAGTGGCGGGACCGACCGGTGGTGGCGGTAGACTCCGCCCTCAGCTGTGCTGTGCCCGTGGTGGGAGGCCACCACGGTGCCAATGACCTGGCCCTCCACCTGGCGGAAAGGCTGGGGCTGTATCCGGCCATCACCACTGCCACCGACTCCTGCGGCCGGCCCTGCCTGGAGGGAGTGGCCCGGCAGCTGAAGGCCGATATTCTGAACAGAAGCGCCTCAAAAGCAATCAACCTTGCCTTCCTGAATGAGGACGTGCCCGTATTGAGGCTGAAGGGGCCCAAGATCCTGCTGGTGGACGGGGATGTGGCAGTGCTCAGGGGCAAGGGGCTGGTCCTGGGGATTGGAGCAAGGAAGGGGATATCCTCGGAGGAGGTCCTGGAGGCGGTGGACCGGGCCCTGGAGGAGTGCGGCAAAAAGAGGGAGGAGATAGCATTTCTGGCCAGCGCCTGGATCAAGAAGGAGGAAGAGGGGCTGGTGGAGGCGGCAAGAGCCCTGGACAGGGAGATCGTCTTTCTATCCCGCGAGGATCTGAACTCCCAGGAGCCCACCACCCCCTCAAGAGCAGAGGACCTGGGACTGGCCGGGGTTGCCGAGCCCGCGGTCCTCGCCCTGGCAAACAGGCTCATCCTTCCCAAGAAGGCCTACGGCAGGGTGACCGTTGCCATCGGAGAGAACTGAGATGAGCTTTGAGAGATCAGGGGCCATTCGATGAACGATTCCCCAACCAGTCAATCAAAGGACAATCGATCCGCAAACAGGCTCTTAATCGTGGGCATCGGGCCGGGGAAGGCATCGCTGCGCACCCAGGCGGCGGTGGAGGCCATCAAGGGAGCGGACTGTGTAGTTGGCTACCGGCCCTATCTGAAGCTCATAGAGGACCTCTTGCCGGGAAAGAAGGTCTACTCCAGCGGCATGGGAAAGGAGACAGACCGGGTGCGTGCGGCTTTAGACCTGCTCGACCAGGGATCGGTGGCCCTGGTGAGTTCAGGCGATGCCAATGTCTACGGCATGGCCGGCCTGGGCCTGGAGATGGCAGAGCATCCAGCAGAGGTGGAGGTGGTCCCAGGAGTTACATCCTTCACCGCTGCTGCCTGCCGGGCCGGCCTGTTCTTCCGGGAGTGCGTGGCGGTGATAAGCCTCAGCGACCTTCTCACCCCCTGGGAGCAGATCGAAGGCCGTTTGCATCAGGCAGCGGATTTCAAGATGCCTGTCGCCCTGTACAATCCCCGCAGCAAGAAAAGGGACTGGCAACTGCTGCGCGCCCTGAACCTTTTTGAGGATAGGAATCTATTGGTGGCAAAAGATGTGGGCAGAGAGAGCGAGAGGCTCTTTTGGACCACCGCCAGCCAGCTGATGGAGAATGAAGCCCTGAGAGAGGAGATCGATATGACCACGGTGGTCATCCTGACGGGAAGGGGCTGCTACCGGGCACAGACCTCCAGGGAGGCGGAGATCAACCTGGTGGGCACCGGTCCGGGAGGACGGGCCAATCTCACCGCAGAGGCCCAGGCTATCCTCAGTTCCTCTGAGAAACTCCTGGGAGCAGAGCGTTACCTGAACCTTGTGGGAGACTTTCCAGGGGAGAAGCTCGCCCACACCGGTCCCTGCCCGGAGAGATCATACGCCCGCTTCCAGGAGGCGGCCAGGCTCGCCCGCTCTGGAAAGAGGGCGAGCATCCTCACCGGCGGCGACCCGAGCATCTTTTCCGCCGGCTGGAGGATCATGGACCTGGCAGGAGATAAGCTCCCGGTTCATATCTCTCCCGGAGTGAGCGCTTTCTCTTCCGTTGCCGCCAGAGCTGGAGCCCCACTCTCCGGAGACTTCGCCCTTCTCTCCCGCCCGGATGATCCGGCAGCGGCGTCCCTGCTGGCAGCAGCCGGCTTTGGGGTGGTGGTCTACAATGTCAAAGGGCATGAGGTCCAGCCCCTCCTGCGGGACCTGGAGCCGGATAGGGCAGTGGCCCTGGCCAGGGACGTGGCCCGGGAGGGAGAGGAGATGATAATAATGAGAGCGGAAGAGTTGATGGAGACCAGGCCATCCGGCTTCCGGTTCACTCTCCTCGTATCCTGCCCGAGAGCAGAGATAAGAGAAGGGAAGATCATAGCCAAAAGAGGATACGACAACAAATACAGCTATTAGATCTGATCGATATGATAGAGAACTATACCGATATTGGGGCCAGCACGCCTGAGGGAATGAAGATCAGCCGAAAGAGCCGGGAGCTGATATCCAGCCTGATTGGGGACAGAAATCCGGAGGACAGGATCACCCAGAGATGCGTCATTGCCACCGGCGACCCAAGTGTGGCTGAGATCATGAGATTCCAGAACGATCCTTTTCAGGCTGGCCTGCGCGCCCTGGAACGGGGCGCTCCCATCTTCGTGGATATCAGGATGGTCTATGCAGGGGTGCTCAAGAAGGGCCACAAGAGCCCCATCCAAGCCTTCATCGATCAGGGAGAGGAGCTGGCGGCATCCCAGGGAATCACCCGCACCTCTGCCGGCGTAATGGCCCTGAATGAGCTGCTCTCCGGATCGATTGTGGTGATAGGAAACGCCCCCTCCGCCCTCCTGACCCTGTGCGAGCTGATGGAGTCGAGACGGATTCAGCCCGCTCTGGTGGTGGGAGTCCCAGTGGGCTTTGTCAATGCTCTGGAGAGCAAAGAGAGGCTGCGAAGGATTGCCGTGCCCTCCATATCCACCGCCGGCACTCGCGGCGGGACACCCATCGCCGTGGCAGCCATAAATGAGATCATAAACACCTATGCCCGAGATAGAGCCTGAGATCTTGCTCGACCCGGTGAGCGGCTTTAGAATACCCCTCTCCTGGATCAGATTGTGCCCCGATCCCCGCGCGCTGGAGAAGATCCAGTCTGGCAGATGGACCATCCTCTCGGACGGCCGGTTATTGAAACGCGGCCTGACCACGGGGACCACTGCCGCCGCGGCGGCAAAAGGGGCGGTCATTTCCCTGCTCCGGCCGATAGAGAGCCTGGAGGTGATGACCCCAGCCAAAATCCCGGTCTTGGTCTCGGTCAGGGCCGAGGACGGCCAATGCACTGCTTGTAAAGACGGAGGAGACCACCAGTCCGATGTCACTGCCGGCCTGGAGATATCAGCGCGAGCAAAGGCGTCTGAAAGGACTCTTCTTCTTGCCGGAGAAGGGATTGGCGAGATTGGGGCAAGCGGCCTTTGCGACCGGATCGGCCGCCCGGCCATAAGCCCCTCCGCCAGAGAGCAGATCATGACGGCGATTTCTGAAGGCTGCAGGGAGGCGGGGCTGGAGCATGTCCAGGTGGAGATCTCGGTCCCTCAAGGAAGAGAGATCGCCCGCCAGACCCTGAATCCCAGACTGGGGATAAAAGGAGGCATATCCCTTCTGGGCTCGACCGGATTTGTGGAACCCTGGAATGAGCATCTCATCATCGAGAGGACAGAGGAGCTGAAAGAGACGAAAAAGGTGGTGGTCAGCACAGGCAGAACCGGCCTCAAGCTCAGCCGAATTCTCTTTCCCGATCATAAAGCAGTCCTCATGGGAAGCCAGCTGGACCGGCTGGAGTTTGCTCCCGATCAGGAGAGCATATTATGCGGCCTGCCCGCCCTGATCCTCAAATGGGCCTGGCCGGAGATACTGGAAGGGACAAGCTACAATACCGTGGCCGAGATGGTGGAAAAGGAGCCAGAGCATGAGAACATCGCCCTGGGGCTGGGAAAGGCCAAAGAGAGGCTGCCCCACACCCGCATCATTCTGCTCCACCGGGATGGCAGGATTTTAGCAGAGGCACCATGATCATAGTGGGAGTGGGCATAGGCCCGGGGATGATAACCCAGGAAGCGGCAAAAGCCGTCGGCCAGGCGAACCTGATCTATGGATCGAGAAGGGCCATCGAGCTCGCCCGCGATTATATCAGCCCTGGCAGCCGGGCGGTGGAGATAGAGGACTACAAAAAGCTCTCCAGCCTCCCGGAGGACTGTGTGGTCCTCAGCACCGGCGATCCGATGCTCTCCGGCCTGGGCTACCTGCCGGGCAGGGTAATACCGGGCATATCCAGCCTGCAGGTGGCCTGCGCCCGGCTGAAGATCAGCGAGCTGAATGTGGTCCCCATCAGCGTCCACGGACGGAGGATGGATCCGGAGGCTATAGCCAGAGAGCTTGGCTGTAACAGATCCGTCTTTCTCCTCACCGATGACCGCACCGATCTGGAGGGATTGTGCCGGCAGCTGGAGGGAAAGGGGCTGAAAAGGAGCGTTGTCGCCCTAATCGATCTGGGCTATCCCCAGGAAAGGATCGACCGGGGGAGCACTGCCTCCCCTCCCCGCGCCCCCGGCCTCTCCTGCGTCTTCATCGGACCGCTATGAGAGAACTCAGGGATGGCAGCTCTTGCAGGGGGCGTAGCCCTGACTTTTCGCCTCCTCAGCGCTCTGGAAGGTGATCCTGTTTTCTGGCTTGATCTTCTGGGCATAGCGACAGTCCGGCAGGTGATACTTCTTGGAGGTGCTGCTCCCCACAAACTGCTCTTCTGGCTCCTCCTCTGTCCCTTCCAGTTGCGTATCCAGAGCGGCAGTCTCGCCGGAGAGGCTATCCATCCCATTATCAGATTCATTCATATCAGCATCTGCGGTATCACCACCCTCAAGGTCCACCTCTGAGCGGGATCCTTCTCCTTTTACCGCTGCAGCAGCTTCTGCTTCACCCCGGTCCTCCTGCTCCTCATCCTCCCCGGAAAGCTCCAGGCCAGCGGAGAACGATGAGGATTTCATATCCTTTTCTGGCTCTACTCCCCCCTCGATCTCGTCCCCTTCGCCTGCCTCTTCTGTAACACTGCTTTCATCCTCTTTCTCTGCATCCTCTCTCTCCTCCCTCTCAACATCCTCCCCAGAGGGGCTCTCCCTTTGAGCTTCCTTTTCAATCGATTCAGATCCATAAAAAGAGCGGGCGGCATAGAGGG
>JAXDAR010000023.1:0-14034 GCA_034679645.1 Methanothrix sp.
CGATTGCGAAAAGGTAATATTGAACGCTATACTGGATCTTGGCGTCGCGGATTGGTTTCAGCCCTCCTTCGTATATCGATAGCTTTTGGCGGCTGGGTCTATTCGGCGCTATGACTTTTATAGCTGCCAGAGCCGCAATGGGTACTATAGCTCCCATTATCAAAAATATAATAAGTGGTATATAATTAACCACTGCCATCGGTTCGCCGGCCATTGTTTATCCTCCGTAAAAGCTAAACATAAGGCCTGGTATAAAAGGTTTATGAGAAAAAATTTCGCGTTGCACAAGTTCAATCACAATTTTCCTGAACTATTTGGCAGATATTATCATTATTAAGGTGAATAAAATGGACATGGTAAATCAACTGGAGATCGAGCCGGGGATGAGCATAGATCTCCTGGTCAGGAGATGGAGCCAGTGCGGCTTTGGGGCCAGGAGACTGGCCCAGGCAGTGGACATATATGAAAAGATGCTCTCGGGGGATTTTACAAAATTTTTCACCCTTTCCGGAGCGATGGTCCCGGCGGGGATGAGACATGTGGTCTCAGATCTGATTCGGGGAGGATACGTGGATGTGCTGGTGAGCACAGGAGCGAACCTGGTGCATGACATTATAGAATCCTTCGGCTGCCATTCCCTGGGATGTGCGGAATCGGATGACTCATCCCTCCGAGCACAGGGGGTGAGCCGGATCTATGATGTATTCATCCGGGATCAGGATTTCGTGGCCTTTGAGGAGCTGATGCAGAGCATTCTTCCGGAAAGCGGCCAGGCCATATCCGGCAGAGAGCTGATGAATATTCTGGGAAGCAGGATAAATGACGAGCGATCGATATTGCGCTCGGCCTATGATATGGATGTGCCCGTCTTCTGTCCCGCATTGCCCGACTCCATGATCGGCCTGCAGGCCTGGATGTTCAGCCAGACCAAAAAGCTCTCTGTGGACGCTTTCGCCGATATCAAGGAGATCGTCGATATCTGCTACAACAGCAAGAGGGCGGGAGTGGTGATCGTGGGAGGAGGGGTCCCCAAGAACTTCACCCTGCAGTCCATGCTCGTCACTCCCAATACCTTTGATCTCGCGATTCAGTTAACCACGGACACCCCCGAGAATGGAGGCCTCTCCGGGGCAACCCTTTCCGAGGCTATCTCCTGGGGCAAGATATCTGAAAGTGCGAGCTATGTCACAGTCTACGGAGACGCGACCATTACCCTGCCCCTGATGGTGGGGTCGGCACTGGAGAGGATAAAAAATAAGGAGAGGCCAAAATAAAGAGACTGCTGGAAGGGATTGCAGGAGAAGAGTGCAAGAGAAGAGTGCAGGAGGAGAGTGCAGGAGGAGATGGGGCATTGATCGATGAGGGGATCGATCCGGGAAATCTGCTCTTACCGGAGCGGGAGGCCCTGGAGATGGAGGCGGTAAAGCAGGCCAAAAGCCGGGGGATGAAGGTCCTGTACATGAGTTGCGTCGGCTCTCATATGTGGGGAATGAACAACCGGGAGAGCGATATCGACCTGGTGATGATCTATATTGCCCCCACCGGGAGCATCCTGCGGGGGGAGAGGGTACCGACCACCATCCGCCAGGAGATGGCGGCCAGAGGAAGCGGGATCTACGATACCCTGGGCTGGGAGATCGGCCACCTGATAGATCTGCTCGTCAAAGGGAACGTTAATGCCATCTGGTATGCCACCAGCCCTCTGGTCATTGTGCCCTCTCCAGTTCAAGAGGAGCTATCGCGCCTGGTGCAGTCCAACCTCTGCCGGGAGAGCTATCATTCCATAAAGGGGATGGCGGAAAGCCAGATCAGGTCTGAGAGCGGGCAGATTGAGATATCGGGCGCGGGATTGATCAAAAGGCCGGGCAAAGGATACCGCACCGCTCTGAGAACCATTAACTTCGGAATAAAGCTCCTGGCAGAGGCCCGGATTTGCTTTGAGCCCGTAATGCATGATCCTGACCTGAATGAGGTAAAAGAGGGGATGAATCGGCTGGATGAGGCATATGTGAATAGCAGCCTGCCAGATCTGCCCGATGAGGATCGATTCCGCGATTTTCTCCTGCGGCAGCGGTTGAAAGAAATGGATGGAATGGATGAAGATGCCGGAAAGGATTGATGAGATAGCAGAGTTCTTTTCCCAGTATGAAAATAGCTTCAATGATGCTCTAAGAGGGGATCAGGAGGGAGCGGGGGATCATGTCGATCCAACGCAGCTGGCGAAGAGGGCCGCCGGATTTTTTAGCGACTGCTTCATCGGCGCCAATCCCAGGGGGGTGGCCTGCGGAAAGAATGATGAAGAGCTCCGAGCTCATATCCAGCGAAGCTATGATTTTTACAGGAGAATCGGCACTCTGGAGATGAAGATCGCCGGCCTGGAGATAGTTTTTCTGGATGATCATCATGCTCAGGCAAGGGTCGCCTGGCAGTCGACCTATTCAAAAAAGGATGGCGAGAGAGTGAGGATAGATTTTGAGGTTATATATCTGCTCCAGAGCATCGCCGATGGGCCGAAGATCTTTGCGTATATAACAGGGGATGAGGAGAGCGCTCTGCGCCAGAGGGGCCTGCTGTAAACAGCATATAAAATAATAAAATTTTAAAAAAAAAATTAAGCGATGATTGAGGAATTGATATGGAGATCGTGATAGGAATCAGCGGGGCTTCGGGAGTGCAGTATGGAATACGGCTTCTGGAAGTCCTCCGGGAAAAAGGGTGCATCACCCATTTGATAATCACCGATTCAGCGCGAAAGATCATAGAGATAGAGACCAGCACGCCGCCAGTCGAGGTGGAGAGGCTGGCGGACCATGTTTATGGCCCGAAGGATTTCTCCGCCCCGGTGGCCAGCGGGTCGCACCTCTTCGACGCCCTGGTGGTAATCCCCTGCAGCATGGGAACCCTATCCGGGATTGCCTGCGGCTCCTCGGATACTCTGATCACTCGCTGCGCCGATGTATGCCTGAAGGAGAAGAGGAGGCTGATTTTGGTCCCCAGGGAGACGCCCCTGAGCCTGATTCAGCTCCGCAATATGGTCGCAGCCAGCGAGGCAGGAGCAGTTGTCCTGCCCGCCTGCCCCGCCTTCTACTCCCGGCCCCGGAATCTGAATGATCTGGTGGATGTGCTGGTGGGAAGGGTGCTCGATCTCCTCGGCCTGGAAAACGATCTTTATCATAGATGGGAAGGGGTATAGAAGGAAATGCTTATAACCGTGTGAATCAGTGCGAGTAAAAGGTGAATTAGATGAAGTGCGCCCTCTGTCTTGTTGACAAGGAGACGGTTCCTGTCAAGCTCAATTTAGCCACCATTCATGGCCCCAAGGATGAATTATTCAATATCTGCAAAGAGTGTCTGGACCTGGCCCATCAGGCCTACCTGGATAAGGACTTCCTGATTGTGAAAGGCGGGACAAACGCAGCGCCCCATGGCGCTCATGGAGATGCGCACGGCGCGCATCACTAAACAACTTTTTCCCGTATTTTTGAACCACTGATTTCTCCTATTGATTACTGCACTCTATCAACATCATCAGACACAATATCCTCTGGATTTGGCATCTCCTGGCAGCACATGCAATACAATGGCTAAACAGCTATAAATTGTCCCCAGCGGACGCGTGATCTAGGGGGCCGCCACCACTGGAATCGTCACCCTCACTCCAGCGTGCAATATCCGCGCCGCGCCCCAGTAAAAAGAAGCGAGAACGGAAAAGCGCTTCTTTCCCGCTGTCACGGCCAATCTTTATTCTTCTGTTGTCAGGTTAACGATTCCTGATAGCGTTGAGACATCCAGCACCTGGTTTCCAGATAGATTCAGCGATTCAAGGCTGGTTAGATTCGATAGCGGTGATGCGTCGGTGATCTGGTTGCCGTCCAGGTACAGATATGTCAGGCTATTGAGCCCCGATAACGGCGATATATCGGTGATCTGGTTGCCGCTTAGATCCAGCGATTTCAGGTAATTGAGCCCTGATAGCGATACGTCGGTGATCTGGTTGCCACCTAGGACCAGCCATTTCAGGTTATTGAGCCCCGATAACGGCGATATATCGGTGATCTGGTTATTGCCTAGGTCCAGATCTGTCAGGCTATTGAGCCCTGATAGCGATACGCCGGTGATCCGGTTGCCGCCTAGGTACAGATATGTCAGGTTATTGAGTCCCGATAACTGCGATACATCGGTGATCTGGTTACCCCCTAGGCGCAAGACTATCAGGTTATTTAGACCCGATAGCGGTGATACGTCGATGATCTGGTTATAGCTTAGATCAAGCCATTTCAGGCAATTGAGCTCCGATAACGTAGATACATCGGTGATCTGGTTGCTGCCCAGGTCCAGCTCTATCAGGTTATTGAGCCCCAATAGCGATGCATCGGTGATCTTGTTGCCCCATAGGTCCAGCTCTGTCAGGTTATTGAGCCCCGATAGAGGGGATACATCGGTGATCTGGTTGCCCCTTAGGTCCAGATCTGTCAGGTCATTGAGCCCCGATAAAGGCGATATGTCGGTGATCTGGTTGCCCCTTAGGTCCAGATCTGTCAGGCTATTGAGCCCCGATAAGGGCGATACGTCGGTTATCTGGTTGTCCCCTAGGTATAGCACCGTCAGGTTATTGAGCCCCGATAAGGGTGATACGTCGGTTATCTGGTTGTCGCCCAGGTCCAGATCTGTCAGGCTATTGAGCCCCGATAATGGTGATACATCGGTGATCTGGTTGCTCCTTAGGTCCAGATCTGTCAGGTCATTGAACCCCGATAAGGGTGAGACGTCGGTTATCTGGTTGTCGCCCAGGCCCAGATCTTTCAGGTTATTGAGCCCCGATAAGGGCGATATGTCGGTGATCTGGTTATAGGTTAGGGACAGCCTTTCCAGGTTATTGAGCCCCGATAATGGTGATACATCGGTGATCTCGTTTTCCTTTAGCGACAGATTTTTTAAATTAATACCGTATTCAAGTCCAGTGATATCTTTTATGCCATTTCCACTGGCATCCAGGAATTCGAGCCGGTTTAAGTCTGAAGCATATATGTTCCCTTCTGGTTTATCGATTGCCTCTCTTATCACCGCCTCTAGATTCGGATCAGGGAATGCGATAGAGGATTGCTCTGTCTGACATTGACCATAAATTACAATATTTGATAATGTTATGATTGCCAGAAATAGCAGAATTTTCTTATTCATTCCAGACCATCTCAATATACCTGATTGGGATTTTTCACATAAATATCTATGTTTATCTTGCCATCCATCGGCCGATCACTCTCGCGCATGTCCGCCCAAGAGGTGAGTTCAAATCAACATTCGAGTCCTTTTTCTGCCAGACGCTCTTGAACAAGCTCTTCTTCGAAAAAATTCTCCTCCCCCAGATCAGCATACCGTTCTATCTTCTCCAGAGCCTCCAGAATATCAAGGAGCCACTTCCGATCATCCCTCGAAGGCCACCGCCTCGCCCGAAATCCGATCTCTTATTCTCTCTCGCAGGTCTATATAACTTTGAGGCTTGGCGGAATACACGCACATTGAAGGCACTATGCTTGACAGCGATAGATCAAAGTATCGAGAAAAGGTTATGAACTACCAGGACATATAATCATTGGTGATAAGGTGGGCGTGATTGAGGTCGAGATTCCAGATTACCTGCCCTTGAAGCCTCTAAAGAAAAAGATCGATGACCTCATTCGAGAAGAGGAAACCAAGTGGGTGCTATTTAAAAGAGCGGTAGAGGATTTAGATCTATCTGAAGATGATCTTCTATCTTTAGAGGGAGTGCGAGAGCGAGTATGGAAAGAAGAAAAGAAGAGCCTAGGATTGTAGCTGATACTAATATCCTCATCTCGGCTCTCCTTAAAGAGCATTCGATACACGCAAGATTAATAAAATCCAATATTTTCGATATTTATTTTCCAGAATATGGATTAAGGGAAATAGAAGGTTATCGGAGTTATATTGAGGCAAAGAGAAAGAGGAGTTCCCAATCATTATCGCTTGAATTTTCTATGCAATATATCATGAGCGAAATAAGCATAGCACCTTTTGACTTATACCGCCAAAAGATAAAGGAGGCATCCGAGATCATGAGGGAGATAGACGAAAAGGATGCGCCTATTCTGGCTTTGGCATTGCAGCTCTCCTGTCCAATATGGTCAAATGACAAGCATTTAAAGAGGCAGAAATCTGCAAAGGTCTATTCAACTGCGGATCTTTTGGATTTGCTGAAGCCAGATGATATGGGTTAGTATAAACATATTTTTTTCATTTTGTGATCTTTGAGCGGACTACCTGCGGCCCTTCCATGCCCGCGGGGAATTGCGTGCGATGTGCAGGGAGCCGGGCGTGGTCAGAAAGTCCAATCGTCTTCATCACAAGAGCTTTAGCTCTGCTGGCGCTCGGCCGCTACCGCAGAAGCCGGCAAAGCCTTCGCCAGGCAGAGGAGCTTGCGTAAGCAGGATGATTCCTGGAAGGCAAGGCGTGTGATATTAAATCAGCAAAGGATGCTCGGCCCTTAAGGCTTATGGGATACAGAACACGGCCTGCGGACGCGGGATCTGGGAGCAGCTGCCACTGGAATCGTCACCCTCACTCCAGCGTGCAATATCCGCGCCGCGCCCCAGCAAAAAGAAGCTAGAACGGAAAAGCGCTTCTTTCCCGCTGTCATGGCCAATCTTTATTCTTCTGTTGTCAGGTTAACGATTCCTGATAGCGTTGAGACATCCAGCACCTGGTTGCCAGATAGATTCAGCGATTCAAGGCTGGTTAGATTCGATAGCGGTCATGCGTCGGTGATCTGGTTATTGGATAGATTGAGCAATTTTAGGTTAATGAGAGAATTCAGCAATGATACATCAGAGATCTCATTGCTGCTCAGGTTCAGCCATGTCAGGTTAGTCAGTCTGGATATTGGAGATACATCAGCAATCTGGTTGCCGCCAATGCCCAGCCGTATTAGATCAGTGAGTCCTGATAACGGCGATACGTCGGTGATCTGGTTGTCGTCCAGATATAGCCTTGTCAGGTTATTGAGCTCCGATAACGGTGATACGTCGTTGATCTGGTTGCCGCTTAGGTCCAGCTCTATCAGGTTATTGAGCCCCGATAACGCAGATACGTCGGTGATCTGGTTGTCGCCCAGGTCCAGCCTTGTCAGGTCATTGAGCCCCGCTAAGGGCGATACGTCGGTGATCTGGTTGCCGCTCAGGTCCAGCCTTGTCAGGTCATTGAGCCCCGCTAAGGGCGATACATCGGTGATCTGGTTGCCGCTCAGGTCCAGATCTGTCAGGTTATTGAGCCCCGCTAGCGATACATCGGTGATCTGGTTATAACTTAGATCAAGCCATTCAAGTAATTGAACTCCGATAGCGGAGATACCTCAGCGATCTCGTTATAGCTTAGGTCCAGCCATATCAGGTTATTGAGCCCCGATAATGGCGATACATCGGTGATCTGGTTGTACTCCAGGGACAGATTTTCTAGATTGCTACAGTACTCAAGTCCAGTGATATCTTCTATGTCGTTTCCACTGGCATCCAGGAATTCGAGCCGATCTAAGTCTGACGCATAGATGGCACCTTCAGGTTTATCGATTGCCTCTCTTATCACCGCCTCTAGATTCGGATCAGGGAATGCGATAGCTGATTGCTCTGTCTGACATTGACCATAAATTACAGTATTTGATAATATGATGATTGCCAGAAATAGTAGGATTCTCTTATTCATTCCAGACCATCTCAATACATTTGATTGGGCTTTTTCACATAAATATCTATGTTTATCTTGCCATTATCTGCTGATCACTCTCGCGCATGCCAAAGGCAGCGGCCAATCAGAGTTTGCACAAACAGTGAAGCTGTTCCTCGTCCCTGCATGAAATAAAATTTTAATTAATTAATTTTTCATATCCGATTTGACAAAGCGCATGCTGAGCAATGCCGCCATTGCCCCCAGGCCGCCCAGGCCCAGGCCGATGGCCATGACCCTCATCTCCAACTGAGCCAGCATCAGCAAATTGAATAATATCCCGAGGACCGGAAGGACGGCAAGCTTCCCCAAGGATACCGGAACCCGGAAGGGGCGGATGATCTGGGGCTTTTTGTATCGCAGGGAGATCAAGACGACATTGATCACAATGAAGGTTACAAAGACGGTGAAGTTGCTGACATTTGCCACCAATGCGATGTCCTCCAGGAATACAAAAGAGATGGCGACGATCATGGAGAGTATCGTGGCTATCCAGGGAGTATGGGTCCGGGGATGGACAGAGGCCAGGATTGCAGGAAGGGACCCGGAACTGGCCATGCCGTAGACGATCCGGGATGAGGCCAGGAGCATGAGCAGAACGGTGTTGGTGGTGGCAAACAGAGCCATGACCGATATGACGGCAGAGGCATCAGGCCCCAGGGCATAGCGGGCGATGTCCGAGAATGGGGCAGAAGAGCGGCTCAGCTCCTCCCAGCCCAGGACGCTCACCGCGGAGATGGCCACCAGTATGTAGAGCACGATGCTTGCAAAGATCGCCAGCACCAGTCCGCGAGGGATGTTTATCTGCGGATCGTGAGCCTCCTCGGAGAGCTTCACTATCTCCTCAAAGCCGATGAAGGCGAAGAATATCAGGGCGGAGGCCTGCAGTATGCCGGCTCCGCCTAAAGGGCTCAACTCCAGCAGGTCAACACTTCCCAGGTATGGAATGCCCATCACTATCACCAATACCAGTCCCAGGGCCTCCACTGCTGTCAGAAGGATGGCCAGCCTGGCGGATTGCTTGATGCCGAAGAATAAGACTGCAGAGAGTGCTGCCAGGAGGATTATGGCAGAGGGCATTATGGGCGCGCCGGTGAGTGCCTGGAAGTAGCCGGCAAAACCCAGAGAGACGGTGGCCGCTCCCACCACCCCGCTGAAGATGATCATCCAGCCCACGAGAAAAGCTAAGAATCGTCCGAAGGCCTGAGAGGTGTATTCGTATTCGGCGGCCGCTTTGGGGAACATGCTGGCCAGCTCAGCATAAGATAGGCCGGTCAGCAGGGCAATCAATGCCGATAGGGCAAAGGATATCCAGACCGCGTTGCCTGCCAGTCCAGCCGCCTCGCCGATGAGCGCATAAATCCCGGCTCCCAGAATTATGCCGATCCCGGATATGGTGACCTCGAGCAATCCCAGGGTGCGTTTCAGCCCGATCTTCTTTGCCACAGATCAGAGTTGGGAAATAACCTATTTATGGCTTTTCAGCAACCGGTGACTACCCCGCTAAAATGAATTGCCCAGATCAACTCCGTTTTCGTCCTAAAAGCTTAAAAGCCCGAGAAGAGGAATGTCGGACTAGCAGAATCGAATGGTAGAGCATAATCCAACAGTTTGAGCATCGTCCAATGGGGTGAGCATGAATAACAGGGCCTCAAAATTGCAGGAGAGGGTAAAGGAAGATTCATTGAGGCGATTTGATCATGCCGACCGGCGCAGCCGCGGAGCCCTGCGACTCTTAGCCGCCACATTCCGCCGGATGTCCGAGACGGAAAGCTGGGATGCGGCAGCAGCAATTGCCTACTATTCCCTCTTCTCCCTCTTTCCCATGCTGATACTGCTGGTGATATTGGGGGCCTCCTTTCTTGAGACCGAGGAAAACTACCAGCGGCTGATAGATTTTATTAGCGAGATTCTCCCCCCGGCAGAGAGCCTGGCAAGAGAGAACATCCAATTGATCCAGGATCTGGGGGACAAACTGGCCATGCACCTGCCCCTGAGAGAATTGTTGCAGGAAAACTTCAACCAGCTCCTTCACCTGAGGCTCCCGGTGGGTATAGCGGCAGTGATAGGACTGTTATGGTCAGCGACCGGGGTGTTTGTAGTTCTATCCAAGAACATAGATCGCGCATGGAGCAACTCCAAAGGCCGAAACCCTCTGGAGTGGCGTTTAGTGGGGGTGGCCATGGTTGGAAGCCTCCTTATCGGCCTGATCATCCTTTCTATGGTGGTGGTTTCTCTCTTAGGACTGCTGGAGTACGGCCTGGGGATACTGCTGGACTCAGGCAGTCCATACCATACCCCATTGGAGTCAAAGCTCCTTTACAGATTGTTTCCCGATATTGTTATCTTCATCGCCTTCACCATCCTCTACTGGTGGGCTCCAAAGGTTCGCGTCAGATGGGCTGATGCCGCCCTGGGGGCATTTGTGGCTGCTTCATGCTGGGAGCTCTCCAAGATGGGTTTTGCCTGGTATCTGCAGAGCGGTCTATCCAATCATATGCTGGTCTATGGCTCTTTAGGCACCGTCGTCATTCTGATGCTGTGGATCTATCTGAGTGGTTTGATCTGCCTCTTTGGAGCCCATCTCGTCGCCCAGATAGTGAAGCGGAGGCAGAAGGCAGCTAACGGGTAATGGCCAATGAAATCCGCCAAAGATTTTATATTTAGGGAAAAGCAATAATAGCCTGTATGCCAGCATCAAAGAGATTCAATCTTTTGGCATCTGCAATACTTCTCATTGTTTTTATCGCCACAGTGTACGTCACAAAAGCATTCATTGCTCCTCTGCTTATTAGCTTTTTTATCGCCTTTGTACTGTTTCCTGTCTATTCCCGCATTCTCTGCCTGACTGGAAGGAAGAATCTATCGGCGTTACTGTCATTGCTGCTGGTGGTCTTATTTTTCATGACCTTCCTTCTCAGTGCGATCAATGCCATTGCCACTGAAACTTCGGGCCTCTTCTCCTCCCAGGAGAATATCGTTCAGTCCGTTGACCTGTATATCACCCAGAAGACAGAGGAATCCCTGGAAACCCTGCATATAGTGCTGAATAACTTCGTCTCCGAATCAGCATCAGAAAGGACAATAGAGCGGTTGAGGGAGACAGTCCAGCCATTCATTGAGGCCCCCAGGGACTGGATCGTCACCAATGTGCTACCCCAGATTGCATCTGCCGCCACCTATGTCGCCACCAGCTTCATAAGCGAGCTTCCTGTGCTCATGTCCCAGTTCTTTGTCGCTATCATGATCACCTATTATCTTCTCATCGGCGGCTCGAGCGCAGTGAAAGAATGCTTGCTCGTACTTCCGGAAAGAGATATCATGAATTATTTTATGAGGGAGCTGAACCGGATCTACAATAACCTCTTTAATGTCTACCTTTTGACATCGCTGATAACCGGACTGCTCGCCGCGATCGGATTTGCCCTGTTTGGAGTCTCTTATCCATTCCTGTGGGGCCTGACCACAGCCATATTTGCCCTCTTGCCCATGATCGGACCGCCGGTCGTCTTTCTGCCCATATGCATCTACTTCCTCCTTGCAGGCAATTACGTATCGGGCATAGGCCTGTTCATCTACAGTCTGATATTCATCAACACCATCCCGGAAAATGTCATCCGGCCGAAGCTCGCCAGCCAGGGGGCACAGATCCATCCCTCCATCACCCTCCTCGCTTTTGCCGCGCCGATCTTTGTGGTGGGCGTCCTTGGATTCATAATAGGGCCGCTCCTTTACGGATTTCTTCTGGCGGCATTCAGGACTAGAATCTATATGCTGAAGGAAGAAGGCGCAATAGACGAAGAAGAGCTTGCTGAGATCTCAGAGAGAGAAAAACCGCCCACCGGCCCCAGATTCTGCGACCTTGGTTCGAAGGCCAGATCGGCTCTGGAGCGGGTGAAGCGAGTCCTTCCTTGATCCCTGCCAGGCCCTGTACCTCTCAGCAATACACACCTCTCAGCAATACCGGAAAGGACCAAATACAAACCCAATGAAATATACATATAATGTTTCCGGGCTTATCTGTTTGATCAAGGCGATCAATCACGGGTAATTTTTATCGGACCAGGAATGATTCAGATCAGACCATGAGAAAAGGGAACTGGTGCAACTTATAAGATCAAAGGGAAGCTTGCCTCCCTGCGAAAGGAAGCTCGGGGCAAGAATTGGACCTTTACTGAGGGCTATACAACGACATTGAATTTTGATATCAAGCGCATATTAATAGTATATATAATTTTTGCATCAGTCTTCATGGAGAATATCAAAACATAAAATGAATTTTTAATTATTTATAGATGTTAGAAGGCATCGTTTATGCACTGATTTTAAAATCAGTTGAATTATAAAATTTAATAAAAGAATCAAACAAAAGGGCTTTATATTTGATTATACTTAAGTATTAATATCTTTATATTTCGGCCAATTTTTTTTAGGAATTTGCAGATGGACTATGAACAGCTAGAGCGAAAAATCTGGGGAATAAAAATATGAAACAAGAAGCTAAATGGACATTTATGGTCTATATGGCAGGGGACAATAACCTATCCGATGCAGGCGATACAGACCTGCAAGAGATGATGAAGGTGGGCTCGACTGAGGATGTCAATGTGGTGGTTGAGTTTGACAATGCCGGCGAGCAGGGAACAAATCGTTATTTCATCCAAAAGGGCAGCGAAATCGATCCCCTGGAGTCCCTGGGTGAGACGGATTGCGGAGATCCCAAAGTCCTCAATGATTTCATCTCCTGGACAGTTGATAGGTATCCTGCTGAACGCTATGCTCTGATTCTCTGGAATCATGGTGGTGGATGGGAGCCTACGGAGATGGACAGAATTGCCCGTGGCGTCCGATCAATGAACTACAACTCCAGGGAAGCCGGATCTCTCTTGGGATCCCAAATGAAGAAATCTCTCTTCCGCACTTCGATCAAAGAGATCCTCTCTAAGAAATCATCATTTGAAAGGGCTATCTGTTCTGATGACGGATCAGGCCATTCCCTGGATACAATTGAACTTGGCAATGTTCTCTCCAGGACCAAGGATATTATCGGAAAGCGGCTGGATGTCCTGGGCATGGATGCCTGTCTCATGAGCAACCTGGAGGTGGCGTATCAGGCAGCGCCCTATGTTGATTACATAATTGCTTCTGAGGAGGAAGAGCCCAATCAGGGGTGGCCTTATGAGTTGGTACTCAGTATTCTGGCAGAGAGCCCGGATATCGAAGTTCCGGAATTCTCATCCCGAGCGGTGAACGCATATATTGACTACTATAAAAAAAATGACCAGAGCGATGTCACCCAATCGGCATTTGATCTATCCAGAGTAAAAGAAGCTTCAAAGACATTGAACGGGCTTGGCGGAGCATTGATCGACCACATGCCCGATGCCGCCATTGAGATCTGGAAGGCACAGAGGAAATCTAAAAAATTCTTCAGGAATACACTATGGGATATCAATCATTTCCTCAAGGAGCTGTCAAGTGTCACCACAAGCAATGAGGTCAAGGATGCTGCTACGCACTCTCAGGCTGCTTTTAAGGTTGGACCGGACAATTTCATCATAGCTGAATCACACCTGGGATCATGGTTTGACAGCTGCTGTGGAGCCTCGATATACTTCATGCCTCCACCGGGCAATATCTCAGAATATTACGGAGATCTGGATTTCTCAAAGGAGATCAATAACTGGCCAAGCATGCTGCAGAAATATCACGAATCGCCATAGTCCGAAGGCCCTGCACCGCCATGAAACAAGAAAATCCGGATCATTAAGCAGAACAGTCGAGGAAGAACCCATGTCTTGAGCCAGATCACTGCTGGACCTGATGAAGATCAGAGCCCATAATAGGGAGTTTCTGGATTCCGTCAATGGGACTCTTGGGACCGCTCTGGGATTCAAGAAGAGAAGCGGCCAGCCATTGAGCAAGGAGCCCGGCGATCATAGTATTTGTGCCTCAGAAGATCAATCAAAAATGGATTCCAGGGTCCCAGGTCTTGCCTAAAAAGCTCAAAGGCCTCAATGGCTTATGGTGCGCTCTGGATGTGGTGGAGGGGAAAAGGGCGGATTAGAATGATTTGCTGGATGTAGAGCCTGGTACCGATGATCTGTGCGAGCGCCTGCGGGGGTGGGATACGAAGATCTATGCAGGATCCCAGATATCTCGCTGGGAGAATGAAGCTGATAGAAGCTATGCTATAGGGACACTATCTGCTTTTGCCAGGATGCGCTCTGACGGAACTATGGGCTTTCTTGCCAATCAGCACATAGGGATATCTGAGGGCAAGAAGCTCTATCATCCCAT
>JAXDAR010000024.1:0-3620 GCA_034679645.1 Methanothrix sp.
ATGGACAATTATTCCTCTTGATGAGGAAAGGTGTTCGCCTTGATGGGAATCAATGAGATGGCATTCGAGGTCTTCGAGGAGATGCTCGACTATGGAGATGAGCTGCAAATAGAGGTTCATGAGCTTGAGAGTGGCACAGTGGTCATAGATGCGGGCGTAGAGGCCCGGGGAGGGATGGGGGCAGGCATATACCTCTCCCGCCTGTGCATGAGCGACCTAGCCGACATACAGCTCTGTCCATGCGATATCGGCGGAACTCTCCTGCCGGGATTGCAGGTGGCCACAGACTATCCGGCGGTATCCTGTATGGCCTCCCAGTGCGCCATGTGGCAGATCAAAGCGGACAAGTACTTCGCCATGGGCAGCGGACCGGGGAGGGTGCTGGCGGGAAAGACCAGGGACCTGTATGAGAAGATAGGATTCGAGGAGTTCTCTGATATCGGGGTCATCGTTCTGGAGTCGAACAGGCTGCCGGATGAGAAGGTTTCGGCATCGATTGCCCAGAAGTGCGGAATCGATCCCGCCGACCTGAGAATTGCTGTCGCCCCCACCGACTCCGTGGCCGGCCTGGTGCAGGTATCAGCGCGGGTGGTGGAGACCGGCCTGCACAAGCTATTCACCATGGGCTTTGACATCAACACCATCAAGAGCGGCTGGGGGAGAGCACCCATCTCCCCCATCACCGGAGATGCCACCAACTGCATGGGCTCGTCCAATGACGCCATAATCTACGGCGGGGAGACCTATTACACCCTGCTCTATGAGGATATCGAGGAGCTGCAAAAATATCTGAAGGGCATGCCCTCCTCTGCCTCCCGGGACTGGGGGGCGCCGTTCTACCAGACCTTCAAGGCTGCGGGTTTTGATTTCTTCAAAGTGGACCATAATGTCTTCGCACCGGCCAAAGTGGTTATGAATGAGATCAAATCGCGAAGGACATTCGTATGCGGCAAGACCAATCCTCAGGTGCTGGCGGAGTCGTTCCAGCTGGAAAATCTGGAATTGACTGATGCGGGATAATCTAGATAAACCCTCAAGCAGCCACTGGATGAGATGAACTCATTAGAATGCGACCTAAAGGGCCACGGGCCGTGCGGCGGGCCAATCTGCCAGCGCGGCATAAGCCTCAACCACCGCTGCGACCAACATATAAGGCTCCAGTCATACTGGGCAGGGCACAATACCGGCAAGAAGCTCAATGATTGGCTGGATGGACTGATGAATGCCGAGCGGGATGAAGCAATGAGGCTGGCTCCTCCCAGGGGCGAACACTGGAGAGAGGTCAGCAGGAAGAATTCAGAGGAGTAGGAAAAATTTATCGCTGCCTGCAGAACAGCAGACAGCGGCCTGATCGCTCCATATGTACTGATGCCCAAAAATCCGCCCGCAGGCCTGGTTATGCTTTGTGCTCAGATCTGACTACCAGGACAGGCCGTGTTCCTCTTCTTGCCACATCCAAAACCACGCTGCCGATGAATAGCTCATCAATCAGCCCTTTGCCGTGGGAGCTCAGTGCGATTAAAGAGGAATCCTTCTCTTCTGACAGGGAGATTATCCTATCTGCTACCCCCCCAGAACTCAGGAAGGGAGCGTGCACTGCAGCCATGCCGCCGGTTCCATAGGTCCTGGCCGGGGTTGCTTCAGCAGTGACCACATCGGCGGTAGCATTTATGCCCGCAGCAACAAGCTGCTCGCGAATAGCCTCCAGCGTGGGCTCAGCCTGCTTTGCCCTTGCCTCCACCTCCTGGGTGGATTCGCCTCTGGCAACCACATTCACCAGAGCGACATTTTTCGCCAGCCGGTCGTCTCTGATCTTGTATATGGCGGCATTGCCCACCTCAGAGAAATCGGTTGGAAGCAGCACATTGGAGAAGAGCATCGGACAGAACTTGACTGCATTATTCTCGTCCAGGGCCTTGTAGCGCATTATCAATAGATCGCGATTACCGTAACGCAGCACACCCGCAGATACGCTCCCCAGCAGGAGACCGGCCAGGATGCTTCTACCCCGGGCGCCCATTACGATAAGTGAGACATCCTCCTCGTCCGCGATGCTCTTGATGGCCCTGTGTTCCTCATTCTGTTCTGATGACCGAACAATCGTTTTAACCTTTAATCCCTTTTCTTCAAGCGGCTTTTTCAATTCCTCAAGCTTCTTCGCCACTGCCTTCTCCTCATCCCCTGGTGACCAGGCACGGGCGAGAGGATCTCGGGGGATGATATTCAGCAGAACAACCTCTTTAACACCAGGAATCTCGCCTATGCACTCGAGCAAGGGATTGGTGTATTTGGAGAAATCGGCTCCAACCAAGATCTTTTCATACATAGCTCTCACCTCTTTTCTTATGCTATATATCGGTTCTTAGCCGCATGAATATCTTTCGGAGCTTTCAGAGGAGATCTATGGTTCCCACCACTCTGAGCTTTCCCCCCTCGGGATAGGTCAGGACCGCCTTTGCCCCCGGCCGGAAGACGAGCATCTTATCGAGCTTCAACTTCAGCTCTGCTCGATGCCAGTCCGCCTCCGGTTTGACCTCCAGCACTCTGGCCGGGACAAACTGCATCCAGTGGCCGATGTGCAGAACCATCCCCTCCTTGAGGGGGCTGGGCCAGTATTTGACTATCCGGGCTGGAACAGAGAGCTCTGAGACCTTCTTGATCGATTTATCATTGGTGAGGATGGTTCCTCGGTCCAGGTCCTCCACCTCCACTCCTTTGAGAGCTACCCCCGTCCTCTCCCCCACCCCAGCCACATCGAAGTTTTCATCATGCTTCTGGATGGAACGGATCTGGGCGGTCTTTTCTCCCGGAAGAACCATCAGCTCATCGTGCTTCTTCAGGGTCCCCTCGGCCACTGATCCCAAAACCACTGTTCCTATGCCCCGCACATTGAAGAAATGATCGACCGGCATGGATCCGGTGGGAGAGTCGTAGCTGGTTAGAAGGTTCGCGGCATCGTCAAAGAGCCGTTCTCTAAGGGCGTTCTTGTCATCATCCAGAAATTCGTATCCATCAACCACGGTATCCTTGATGAAAGGGCTGATCTGATCTTTATCTATGAAATTTCTCAGTATTACCAAGCCATCCTTTTTGCCCAGTGAGTCCAGCATGAGGACCGTCTCCCCAAAGGCGGGATCCATCTTATCCACGATCAAGAGGATCTTCTGGGACATGGATACGGCATAAAATAGGGGTGCAATCCTCTCCGGGTATCTGCTCGGCTCGATGAGGGTGACGGTATTCTCCCCTTTCTTAAGATTGTAAAAGGTAAGATCGCTGACAGTGCCCTTCTTTCCTAGCTCCTTGCCATAATCAGGGGCGCCCAGGATCGCCACATTGAGATTGGACATACAATGCCTGAATTATCCTTGGGATAATAGGTCTTGCGGTGGCGGGATAAGATGCAACTGTCTGCTGCTGCTGTCTGCTATGCTGCTCTTTGAAGTCGGTACCCGGCATCTGCTCGACTATTTATATCGGCAAAGAAGAGACCAAGCGATGTGCGGAGCAGATCTGTCTGACCTGGAGGAGGAGAGAGAATCCCGGAAGAAGAGTACTGAATCATCCCCTGCAGCGAAGGGCGTACCCAGGGAAAAGAGCAGGCAGTAGACAATAGATAT
>JAXDAR010000025.1:0-7452 GCA_034679645.1 Methanothrix sp.
TCCGAAGGTTGGGATCACATAAAGCACCCTGGGAGAGGCTGGGCGGGCAGAGCTTGGCACGCTAACCACGATCTCTTCGCTGGTCCGGGTGAAATAGTCCGGATCTGCCACTTTCGGCGGAGGGAAATACTCTCTGAAGCGAGAGGTAGCAATGGCTTTATAGCGCACGATCCTGTGCTTGGTATCATTGAACTGGTGGCGGGGCTCAAGCGGAGGCTTTTGAGGCAAAGATGTGTCTGGGTCCGGGCTGAACTGAATGGTGTCGGTATCAGGAAGGTATCTGCCCACAGTCCTGTCGCCTGACATCAATATCAGCGGCTCTTTCCAATCTAAAATAGGGAGAAGCACCTCTTCGACATGAGCCTTTCCCGATAGCCATCCTGGCTCTTCCCGATCCACAGGCTCTTGCCATTCGGCAGTAATATCGAGCTTCATGGTGCTCATTGCATGGACCTTCATCTCCCCCACCAGATAGGCAAAGCTGCTGCCTGGATCCCTGGAAGCAGATAGCTCCTTGAACACCGGCCTGCCGATGGGTTGCTGGACTGCGTGGACCAGAGTTATCCGCCTGGAAGGCGTCAGCATCCAAAATCCTCCTTCCAGTACAAGCTGAGAAAGGTCTGCCAGCTTATCACTTAATTCCTTGATTATGGCGATATTAGGGGGGGAAGATGCGCTATCTGCCACCTGCTTGTCCACATACTCCTTGATCCACTGCCATACGCCAAGGATCTTAAGGTCCTCTTCCTCAATATAAGAGCTGAGGGGAATGGTTGCCATGCCGGCCTTTGGCAGCTGCACTGTGAGCAGGCGTTTTTTCTCATCCCACTGAGGGGGGGCGCTTCCATCGACCAGGATTATGCGGAAGGGCTTGGCATTGGGCCAGAGGGAGGCGGAGCCGAAATCGATCATAGTGACCGATCCAGGCCGTACCTTGACCCCTGGAAGCTCAGTAGGCATCAGGACCCTCTTATCGTTAGGCCGGCAGATAGTACCATCGGCTGTGCCAGGAAGATCTCGTAGAGCTGCTCCTCTAGCGATAGGATCTGGCAGATATGAGAGCTTCAAGATGTCTTCAGGCCTCACCGGCGGATTCGGGCCTGCTCCAAAGCCGCCCCTATCCTTCTCAACCATCATGTTGTAGGTATTTCGATCTGACTTCAGGCCATCAGATGGCAGGTCAAACATCCCATGAACCTCAGCCATCAGCTGGCTGGTCCTGGGAGGCGCTATATGGCGGTCGGAGGTACTGATAGTGGGCTTTCCATCAAGGGAGGGGTCTGAGTTATTGGATCGTATCACCAGTCGCTCGAGGGATTCACCGGGCTTGGTGTCCGGGTGCATCGGCCAGCGATTGATCACCACCGGTGAGATGACAGGATCGTAGCGCAGATACTTTAGGCCTAGCGGGTCTGCCGGGAGGATAAGATCAGAATCTTCAGGTGCATCCTCCAGAGAGATACTGTTTCCTGCCAGGTCAACCACCCTAGCCCTCAGCTTATATCTGGAGCCGAAGCGCAGCTTGGGCAAGGAACCGGCCTTAGCCTTGAAGGACGTCTTCATCTTGAACTGGGTAACGGGGTCATTCTTGGCTCTCTGGGGAAAAGCATTAGGATCCGAACTGATGCTCCTACCAGGCCTGGGGGCAACCAGGCTCCAGCCCTCCCAGCGCAACATCGACTGGGTCAGGTATAGATCGTTATTCTCTGACGGCTCACTGTTGGGGGGAGTTGGAGCTTGGGTCAGGCTCATCTGAATGCATCCTTCATCACCGATGATAAGGGGATGAAGCTCAGATCCTTCAAACCGATATTCTCCTATTCGTTTGCACAGTGAGTGCCACTGGTCGGATAGGGAATCCCATAAATCAATTCTGTATCCTCGAAGGGTATCCTCTGCATGGAGGAGCGGAGGGCTGCCACCGGTCAAATCTTTATTTTGGTTGCTCACATTCCAGAATTTATTATACATCTTATTGGCCCTACCGGCATTCACCAGTGAGATGCCGCCTGATCTTATCGTGGCTAAACCCGTCTCTTGGGGCATATTCACCGGAGGAGCAGAAGAGCTGAGATTGTCGAGGCTGAGGGCTGTGTGAACTAGCTTGAACGCCGCGCCGTCCACATCCATTGTTATCAATTTATAAATATTCGGATCCAGCCTCAAAAGTCCATCCACGATCTCAGGCTTCAAGGAAGCTTCAGTCGGCCTGGAAGAGGTCTCGAAACGAGATTCGTCCAGAATGAAAGCGGTGGTGGGTGTGATAGGAGACCGGCCAAAGGACGACTTCCAATCGGTTATCACCTTGAGCTCACCGGAAAGAGGCTGGGTCAAGGAAGGCACACCTTCCTCATCTTCCGGGACGGTGATATCTATTATCAATCCAAGTCGCCTCATGATCTCCGGGTAATCTCCCAGGGAAGAGATGATCTGATGAAAATCCACATTATTGTAGAGATTTTCTTGAGATGGCATCTCGATTGGCTTTTCTGGCGCATTTATGGGTTTGTGATGAAAGAGCATGAAGTCCTTAAATGCCTTTTCAACTCCTTCTTGCGAACCTGTACTAAAATTGCCTGATTTAAGGGTAGCTGGATTATTGTTATTGGGCCGTTCATCTCGATGGGCCATTATAAAAGCAAAATCACGAGCAAGTTCTGTGCGATACTCACGAGCCACCTCGTCATTCCAATGAATGCAGTCCTGGGGGATCCCACTTAGAAGGTCATATTCCCAAAAATCAGGGATTATGGGCAAATTCTCTCCAAAATCCAGACCAATCGTCTGGTACTTTTGCTGGATGAAGGATGCCAGATCCATGACGGGATATGAGATTATCAACTGTTGAGAATAATCATCGAATTTATAGGGCTTGATATAGGCATCTTTACGGAAGATCTTGCTCCACATCTTCTGATCCAATATGGAGAGGTTAGAGACCTCGGCATCTGCGGCTTTGGCTGGATCTGGAGTGAATTGAACCTTGAACTTCATATTACGGACTTTATCCGTCCAGTTTTGGAAATCCGGAAAATGGCTGAGATCTCCCTCATCGGGGGTGGAGGGTTTCATACGCGGCGATACATAGATAGATAGCTTCAAATGCTTCTTACCGTCCTTTTCCATAAAGCCGTTTGGCAGAGCCGTGAATATGATATCCTGATCTACCATAATAATTACCTCCTTTTAAGCATAGGCCAAAGCATATTCCTTCCAATCATCATATGTTGATACCAGATCTCCGAAGGTAGGATCGTTACCTGCACCTGCAAAGGTCTTCTCTACTGTCAGATGCACCGATTTGCTGAAGAAGAGCACCTCGACGGTCACAGTCAATGTAGCCTGGCCCCAGATCTTATTTTCTGCTCCATGACTATCTGTTCCATAGCTAAGTCCCAGATAGAACTCAACTGAGACGGATATGATACCCAGAATCTCCAAGGCACCGCCGCACCGGAAGTAGCCTGTGACATCTATTTTTTTTGATGAATCGGTGTTGTCGTACTTGAAGTAGATCCCGGCCATGACATAGACCCCGCCGCTCGCCACACCCAGGTCTATGGATATGTTCCCCCCGAACTCCAGGGAGGCCTCTATCATCTGGATATTGCCGGGTCCAAGGGCTATGCTGAAGAATCCCCCTCCTGCGAAGAGAGAAACGGTCAATAGGAAGGGATTATGCCTCTCTGAAAAGGCGAAACTCAGGCTTGATGGTTTATCCACAAAAGGCAGGCTGAGCCCCGCGGAAAGGCCCACATTCTGCAGGGAAAAGACGCCCACGGCTATGGGAGGCAGCCCCAAGGTATAGCCCACAGTCACACCATCTGTAGAGACATCAACGCTCGGCGGGTCAACGAAGCCAGGATTGGAGGACGATGGGAGGTAATCGGCAAGAGTGCTGACGAAACTGAGGGGGCCCAAGAAGTTCACCTTTTCAATTTCCGCGCTTGCATCCATCTTCTCCCCGGTCTTGGCCCTGAAGCTCAATGACTTGAAGTTAACCTCGATAATGTCAATGAAATTTATAACGAAATCATTTAGTTTTCCTGTGATAAGATACATCGGCTCAGGCACATTTAAACCATTCTGTGATAGTTTCTTCTCTATGGTCGAATGTATATCTAGCCTGGTTGCTGCCTCATTAGGCAAGAAGAAAGGCGCACTATCGGGGTATTTCTTAACTTTAGAAGACCAATCGAGGGTCGATATAATCGAATCTTGCTCCTGCCTAGAAGTGATCTTGGGGAATCGGCCTCTGAATTGCTCCAGCTCAGAGTCATCAGGAGAAGCAGATAGTGTGAACTGTGGTATGATCTTCTGGAGGCTAATCTCTCCCAGGAGCTTAGCATCGACCTTGAAGAAATTATTTGGGGCAAAATTGCCTGCAGCCAGGTCCTCCAATTCGCCTGCCACCGGTCCTAGATCCTGGGATATTGCGGTGAGATCCATATTGGGCGCTGCTAAGCCTCCTGCCTTATCAGGAGGAACAGATAGCGGAGAATGACCTGTGACCTCAACGAATATGCCGGCTCTATTATTTATATTCCCCAGAGGTTCGGCTTTATCGTTATGCAAATATTTATCAGCCTGCTTAATATTAATAGCTTCATTGGTGCCCAGGAGCTGCTCAACAGCTGGGATCCTTACAGATGCCGCTTTTTCCACATCAAGAATAGGCAAATATGATAAGGGACATGATTGGACGCCCCGTTTGACATCGAAGTACAACTCCTCGGTGATTAGGGTGGTATCGCCTTCCTTTAACTCATTGCGCTTGGCAAAAGCCACCTTCTGGCCGTGGAGATTGCAGACTCTATCCGCGCTATTCTTATAAGGATCTCTTATCAGATTTACCGTATCCCAGCTACTGCACTGATCGATTGGTATGAAGATCAGGGCAGCATCGAACTCGGAGTCCTTTCCTTCCTCGTCTTTCACAATTATATGGAACATAAATGGCGTCGGCTGGCTGTTAACCATCACCTTTATCCAAAAGGCTCCCGTGTTCGGAATAGCAGTGGTGGTTGGATCCACTATATCCGGGGTCACCAAGGTGGTGATCTTAATGCTCTTTCTAAAAGGATTGTCTCTGCCATGTGTGGGGTCTTCATAGTCAAAGACCTCATCTGAATAGCTGACCTCCGGCTGGCGCACCACAATGAACATCCTTTGACTGAGGTATGCAAGGGGATGACCTCCTACATCCGCAATCTTGCGCTCGGTGATTTTGATCAATGAAGCTTTGTTGCCAAAAGGAAAGAGGCAGCCCTGATAGACAATCCGAGCATACTGATCTCTGCCCTGGGATGCCACGTGTCTCCATTCGCTGACGATAAGGCCTTCCTTAATTCGTAGAGCCGTATATATTGGCTCTTTGGGGTCATTCCAAACACCACTTGTGTTCATCCAGGCTCCCAGGGATGAAAGCATGAGCTTATTTACTGCAATAGGCTGGGGATTGTAATATTCCACCGGTTGGGTTTCGCTTTTTATGAGATAATCAGAAGATAGTCTCACTATCTGATGGCGATCGAAGGCATTGAGAGACATCCTGAAGGGGCGATTAGGAGCATTAAAGGCTGGGGGATCACTAGTTTTATGATTATCAGGATTATAATCCGGGGACCAGATGGCTCTTATGGTTACATCTCCCGTCCCTTCCTGCACCTCCTGCTCAGCTCCTTTCTGCTTGAGGATACCAAGGCGGGTGTGCCATAGCTCGGTTCGACCATCATGGGTCACTTTATCGAGATCGGTTTGATGGGCCCAGCCGGCAGTCCTATTAGGGGATAGAAAGAGCCTGTAGGGCAGCTCAAGAAAAGTTGCTGGGGGATATATGGATCTGGGGTCTTGGATGGGGGGCCTATCCCCTTTCTCTCCCTCAGGCAGGGCCGTTGGAGCCACACTTTGGGTGAATTTGCTCCAGTCCAGGAGGCCTTGAATTGTATAGGGAATCTCCTTTATGCTCTCGGGCACCTCAAAGACCAGTCGGCTCTGGCCGGACAGCCGGGACCCCAATGGCAGCGAAATATTTTCTACAGCTGATGATACATCCGGGTCAGGCAGGGCGTAACTAGGTTTATAATTAGTCACAATGCCCCTTAGGTTGCTCTCCTCAAAGATCGCTTCTTCAGCGATGTTTTGAGGCGGAAAATTTACGATAATATATGACTGCTTGCCTGGGACCGGAACCAGCCTTGAACCATAACTATCTCCCCACTCCAGGTTAAGGTTGATGAAATCGAAGTCTAGGAGGAGAAGATCGTCTGGTCGCAGGAGAGTTATCTTTGGTGCTGGAGAAGATTTCTTCATGGTACTCTCCCTCGCATCCTTTGGTATGTTCCGGTCACGATCGATAGATGGCTGCATCTGCGAATCGCAGTCTGTGGCAGAGTGGGATCTGGTCTCATGAAGCAACGATCTTGTTTGCTTTCTAGAAATGAATCAAGGACCGCGAAACGATCCAGAAATTGCCTTGAGATCCAATTCATCTTAATCCATAGATTGCATAATTCCTTATGTACTTTGCAGGAATTGCAGAGTAAAACTGATGGTGATTGAATCACAGAATCACTCCTTTACAAATTGATCCAGAGTAATATCTATATAAAAAATATAGCTAAGCTAAATACTTTGTTATGATACTCTATTTCTAATTAAAAATGATGAAAATATGGGTGTTTATCAACTATATCTGGCCTACAGTGGTGGGGATTAGCTTTAGTACATCGAGGGCGCGGAGGATTCGAATATGTTGACCTTAAGACGGAGGATGAAGTCTCCCTCTTTTAGATCTCATTCGCGAAGCTGCTACATAGTTTTTTGGCATTTGATCTCTAATTTAATAAAATATAATAGAATTAAAACATTACATCCCAAGAGCTTCAGCCTTCATCTTCGGAGCCGTCTGCATGGTCGTCTCTCGATCCATCTTCGCGCAGCCCCCTAGATGGACATTATGCACCCTTTCGCCCTCCCTCCATGAGACCATACAGTAGCCGTATGTTTATCTAAAGCTTTTGATAACCATTAATGGCAAAAAAAGTGCGGGGAAAGGGATTCGAACCCTTGAACTCCTGCGAGAATAGATCTTGAGTCTATCACCGTTGGCCTGGCTTGGTTATCCCCGCAATCCGATCTGCAATCTGGCAGATCGAGAATTTGCCAAGCATCTGCAAGTTTATCAATCTTGCCATCTGCAATAGATCTGCCGCTCATCCTCCATCCTTCTTCCCCACCATTTCTCGTCCTTCCCTACTCTTTCCCTTTCCATGAGATCGATGACATCAGACCATCTCCTGCCTGGCTGAACCGTTCCCCATGCTGCTCTTAGATCTTCCACTGAGCTGATAAGAAAAGATAAAAACCAGTTCTGCATCATTGCCCTCCCGAGGAATGATTTAGTGACGGTCAAGAGAGAACAGATTCTCATCGAGGCTCTGCCCTACATTC
>JAXDAR010000026.1:0-10634 GCA_034679645.1 Methanothrix sp.
CATATCCCTCCGGAGTGGTTTCCCAAAACAGCCTCTACATCTCTTATGCTCCGCAGACCGTTGCCGGCTGCTATCTTTATGCCAACCTGCCATTATGGATGAAGACCTCCGGAAATGGAAACATCTGGTTTTATGAGTGGTATCCCAATGGAGCACTGGAGACAAATTATGCCGGAAATGTCTACACTCCAGGCTGGTATAAGAGATGGTTCTTCGGCGATGTTCCTGGCTGGCATATCCTCCAGTTCTACTGCAACGGCTGGAGCAATTATGCCTATGTCTATGTCAGCGGCCCGAGCCACTGGGTGAGCCCCAATCCAGGCCCGAATCCTTCGCCCTATCCATATCCCTATCCCTACTACGATGAGGAGCCAATGATATCCACCTACACCTATCCATCTCCTCTCCAGGGCCAGCCATACAATCCCTTCGAATAAAGCCGGCATTGCAGGAATATGGAAAAATAGGAAATACGGAATGGAAAATAGAACATCCAAATTTGAATCCGCTTGCAGCCCTTTCGGACTGCAGGTGGCACTTTTTGCCGGTCCGTTCTTTTCTAATAATCACTTATTTATCTGCCCAGGCCCTTTTCCTCATGGTCAGTGATTTAATGAGCCTTGAACACATAGCTGGTAAGGATAAGGGCAAGGTCATGCTCTATGCCCTGAGCACCTGCATCTGGTGCAAGAAGACCAAGGAATACCTGGCTTCAAATGATGTCGCTTTCGACTACATTTATGTGGATCTCTTAAAGGGTGAGGAGAGAACCAAGACCGTAGCCGATGTAAAGAAATACAACGCCAGCCTCTCTTTCCCCACTCTGGTGATTGGGGAAAAAGCGATAATCGGCTTCCGGGAGAAGGAGATCAGGGAGGCCCTGGGGATATGAGCGAATTTGATGAGCCCACGAGTGAGGAAATAGACCAGTTTTACTCCCGTCTGGCTAGAGATGCAAAGCAGGGTGGATACAACCTCAACCCGGATGTGGATTTCGTCAAAGGCCTGGTCAAGGGCCTGATTGTGAACATGCGGCGCTACGGCTACCAGGCCTGTCCCTGCCGGCTGGCAGGAGAGAATAAAGGTGAAGACCTGGATATCATCTGCCCCTGCGACTATAGAGACGCGGATGTAACCGATTTCGGGGCCTGCTACTGCGCTCTCTATGTCTCCAAAGCAGTGCTGAAGGGGGAGAAAGAGCTGGGCTCCATCCCGGAGAGGAGGCCGCCATTAGAGGAGAGGCAGAAATTGCAGGCACAAAAACAGGCACAAATGCAGGCATCTGGGGCTGAAGCCGGCATGCTGGGCCAGAAGCTCTCCGTCCCCGTCTGGAGGTGTGTTGTCTGCGGCTACCTCTGCGGCAGAGAGGGCCCTCCTGAGGTCTGCCCCATCTGCAAAGCGGGCAAAGAGAGATTTGAAAGGTTCATTTGACTCTGAGATCTGCTGGAAGCTAGCTAAAGCTGCTAAAGGATTCTCTGAGAAAATCCATGACGGCTGAGAGAAAGGCTGAGCTGAAGGTGGGAGGGATGATGTGCGCTGCCTGCACATCGGCCATTGAAAAGACCCTCCTGAGCCTGGATGGAGTCAGGCGGGTCCAGGTGAATCTAGGAAGGGAAACCGCCGCGGTAGAGTACGATCCCGACAAACTCAGACTAGTCGATATCGAGGGCGCGATTCGCGACCTGGGCTATGAGGTGATCGACCAGCAGATGGTCCTCAAGATAGGGGGAATGGTCTGCGCCATGTGCGTGGGAGCGATAGAAGCGGCCCTGGGCAATCTGGATGGAGTAGTGGACGTCCGGGTTAACATGGCGGCGGAAAAGGCCTACGTAACCTACAATCCCGGCATGGTCGGACTGGAGGACATGAAAAAAGCCATCACAGATTCTGGATACCAGTTCCTGGGAGTTGCCGGAGAGGAGACGGAAGAGGCAGCAAAAAGAGAACAGGAACTGCGAGAGAAAGACCTCTCCGAGAAAAAGCGGCGGATCGTCATCGGTTTTGCCGCCAGCCTCTTTCTAATGGTGGTGATGTACCTTCCCATCCACCAGATCATCCCCCACGGGATCGCCGCCACTCTGCCCAACGTCATGAACCTTTTTATGCTTGCAGTATCACTTCCGGTATTCGTCTACGTCAGCTATCCCATTTTCAAGGCGGCATCAAGGGCTCTTTCCAACCGGACCCTGGATATGGACGTAATGTACGGCATGGGCATTGGCGTGGCCTATGTCTCCAGCGTCCTGGGGACATTTAACATCGTTCTCACTCCGGACTTCATGTTCTATGAGACGGCGGTGATGCTCGCCACCTTCCTGACTCTGGGCCGCTACCTGGAAACGAATGCCCGCGGCCGCACCTCCGAGGCCATTCGCAAGCTGGTGGGTCTGCAGCCCAGGCAGGCCACGGTCTTAAGAGAGGGTCGGCAGATCGAGGTGGCAGCAGAAGAGGTGATGGTCGACGATCTGGTCCTGGTCCGGCCGGGGGAGAAGGTCCCGGCAGACGGCCAGGTGGTGGAGGGGGAAAGCTACGTGGACGAGTCCATGATCACCGGAGAGCCCTTACCCGCTTTCAAGTCCGCCGGCGAGAAGGTGGTGGGAGGGACCCTGAACAAGAATGGCTCTCTGACCTTCAGAGCCACCAGGGTGGGAAAGGATACCGTCCTGGCGGGGATCATAGCCCTGGTCCAGGAGGCGCAGGGATCCCGGCCCGCTATGCAGAGGATTGCAGACCGAATAGTGGCTTACTTCATCCCCACCATTCTGACAATTGCCGCTGCGGCATTTGTCTACTGGTATTTCGTGGCCCACAATACCCTCCTCTTCTCTTTAACTGCGCTCATTTCCGTGCTGGTGGTGGCCTGCCCCTGTGCCCTGGGGCTGGCCTCGCCCACTGCCATAACCGTGGGCATAGGAAGGGGTGCGGAACTGGGGATTTTAGTCAAGAGCGGCGAGGCATTAGAGGCGGCGGACAGCCTGGATGTGGTGGCCTTCGACAAGACCGGGACCCTGACCTTAGGCCGGCCGGATGTGATCGACATATTCGCCAGGGGGATGGATGCCGGGATGGATGAGAAAGAGCTCTTGCGCCTGGCAGCTTCAGCGGAGAAGCCCAGCGAGCATCCACTGGCCGAGGCAGTGGTGCGCCGGGCAGAGGAAGAGGGCCTTGATCTCATGCCGGCAGAGCAATTCGGAGCCCTACCCGGAAAAGGTGTAACAGCCCGCATTGACAGCAAGAGTGTGGTCGCAGGAAACAGGATTCTCTTTGCAGAGATGAACATCGATTTGCCGGATGACCTCCTCGCTAAGGCTTCTGGCTTCGAAGAAGAGGGAAAGACGGCCATGCTGGTGGCGGTGGACGACAGAGCAGGAGGAGTTTTAGCCATATCCGACCAGCTGAAGGACTCGGCCGCATCTGCAGTGGAGGAGCTGAAGGGGATGGATCTGCAGGTGGTGATGATCACCGGGGACAATCCTCGCAGCGCGGGCAGGGTGGCAGAGATGATCGGCATTCAAAAGACTCTGGCTGAGGTTCTGCCCGAGGAGAAGGCCCGTGAGGTGAAGAGGCTCAGGGAAGCAGGGAGCCGGGTGGGCTTTGTGGGAGACGGAATAAATGATGCTCCTGCTTTAGCGGAGGCGGATGTGGGGATAGCCATAGGCAGCGGCACCGATGTGGCCATTGAGACCGGGGATATCGTGCTGATGAAAGACGACCTTCTGGATGCAGTGGCCGCCATCCAGCTCAGCCGCAAGGTCATATCCCGAATCAAGCTGAACATCTTCTGGGCTTTTGCCTACAATGCCCTGCTGGTTCCGGTGGCCGCCGGGGCCCTCTATCCGCTCTATGGCATCACCTTCCGGCCGGAGCTGGCCGGACTGGCCATGGCCCTCTCCTCTGTGACTGTAATCACCCTCTCTCTGCTGCTCAAAAGGTATATACCGCCAGCAACGAAAAAGAAAGCAATCAGGATTACGGGCACTGGAGGATGAGGAAGATGGCGATCGATCCGATATGCAAGATGACCGTCGACGAGAAGACGGCGAAGCTGGTGAGCGAATATAAGGGCAAGAAGTACTACTTCTGTGCTCCGGGGTGCAAGAAGGCCTTTGACCAGAATCCGGAGACGTATCTGGGCGGCGAGACGGCCAAGGGTGGAGGCGGCGGGATAAGGTGAAAAGGGCGGAATCACACTAATTTTTCCGGTCCTTCTACAGTACAAACTCAGACACAAAGATCTCGCTGATTCCGTCTATCTCTATGGATTCCCGGCCCAAATGTCTCGATGTGGAATTGAATGGCAGACTTGACATCGGCAAGGGCTCCCTCGTATGTATCTCCCTCACCTACCACAATACCCTTGATGCCGATGGGATAGGCAATATAACCTTCCGGATGCTTTTCTATGATTATCTTTACCGGCTTCATCTGTCGTCCAGGAGACAAATTCGATTAAACCTCTCTCTCCGTCTCCGCCAGCCCCAGCACATTGAGCAATCCCAGCAGGTTCTCTCTGGATAGCGATCCATCCGAGACCTTTTTCAGCACCTCTTTGGCATTAAAGGCCACCCCCAGGCCGGCATTCTTGATCATCAGGCAGTCGTTGGCCCCATCCCCCACCGCCACGATGTTGTCCGGGCTGATATTCTCCCGCTCGGCAAGATCATAGATTATCCTTCCTTTGGCCTCGGCATCGATGATATCGCCTTTGATCTCCCCGGTGAGGACGCCGTCTTTGATCTCCAGGTTGTTGGCAAAGGCATAATCGAATCCCAGGCGCTCTTTGAGCACATCCGTGAAATAGGTGAATCCGCCGCTGATCAGGGCGATCTTGTATCCGACCTGCTTTAAGTGGTGGATCAGCTCCTCTGAGCCCGGAGTGAGCTCGAGGTCCGCGGCGATCTCCTGCAGGGTGGAAAAGGGCATCCCCTTCAGGAGGCGGACTCTTTGGCGGAGGGATTCCTTGAAGTCCATCTCGCCGTTCATCGCCCGGTCGGTGATCGCTTTCACCTGCTCGTCCACCCCGGCGAAGCTGGCCAGGCGGTTGATGATCTCAAAGTCCACAATGGTCATGTCCATATCGAAGACGATGAGCCTCTTCTCCTTTCGGGAGCGGCCCAGATCCTGGATGAATACGTCCAGCCCCAGGCGTTCGCACTCCCTCTTGATCTGTGCCCGGCAGTCCTCTGCAGTGCATTCAGAGAAGTCCATCAAAAACTCAATGGAGATCAGCTCCCCCCGAGCGGTGACCGAGGCCCTCTCCACGTTGACATGATTTCTGGTGGCCACATCCGCCACGTCGCGAATGATCCCCGGCCGGTCCTTGGCCAGGATGGTGACCACGTACAGCTCTTTAGCAGTCTGACGCCGGCCCTGATGCCTTTCCAGGGGGAGGAAGGAGAAGTCGATGGCCAGGCTCCTGGCATTCTCCTGATACCATTGCTCTAGCTGGCCAGTGGTGATCTCCGCTGCAGAAAAATCGGCAACCACAGTCATGACGCAGATTCCCTGCATCACCTTCTGATCCATATCCACGATGTTCACATTCTGAAGAGCGGGCTTATTCAGAATGTCGCGAATAAGGCCCGGTCTGTCCCGGCCCATGAAAGATATGACCCAGAGATCATCGGTCAGAGGGCACAGTCCCCCTTTTTCAGTGGTTGCATCGCTCTCACACTCGTCCTCTCATGCCTGCATCTCAAGCCCTAAATACCTTTTCGGATAAAAGTGGCCTAATATGCCATGCCACAAAGAATATATTTTCAGAGTGCATTATCATTGTTAATATGAATAAACCAGATTGGACAAAGATAATTGCCGCTTATGAGATCATAGGAGGCTTAATTAGTCTAAGCATTGTATCCTTTATTGCCGCCTCCATGCTAGGGGAGCTGGCTATCATTGTCATCGGTTTATTCTTCGCTTTGTTATTCATCCTTTCAATCTATGCAGGGGTGCTTCTTTGGAGGAAAGACATCCGCGAGATGGACCTTTCTATAATCGCTCAAATACCGCAAATCCTGCAGTTAACGATACCAGGATTATTCCCCTATGGTTTCGTGTCTGGTTTGTCTTTTCCACTTATGATCGAAATTGAATCGGCCAAAGGTCCCATAGCAGGAAAACTGCCCTCTTCGCTGATATGTCTTTTCAAATTGGCTATTTTATCTCGCACCTCTAATTTAGCTCTTACTTGATTCGTTGTCCTCTCAGGTGCCGACTATCAGGCTATTCCTGCCTGTCCCTGCCTGTGTTCATCAGTTCGGCTGCGCGTTCTGCGACCTGCTGAAACTCGCAGCGGTGAATAAATACCTGCACCCAAGCCGGCAGCATCATGAAATGATCGGCATAAAACAACTTATCATCCTGCATCGGACGACCGTTAAAAATCAGTGTGATGCGATCCTCCGGCTCGATCTGGAGGGATGATCCCCCGTTCTCACTCCCCGATCGCTCCCTTTCAACGATCAAAAGCCGCACCCTATTCTTAACCTGTGCTACAGTGTCAGTCCCTGAAACGAGGTCACTTTCTACTTTGATCTCCGCCAGTTTATTGCCCTGAAAATCCTGAAGGGTGTCAGCCTGCAGATTTATCTGGAATACCTGAAATATTATTGATGATCCATAAGCCCCGTACAGCTCCTCTTCCTGCTTGAAATAAGCTTTAATGGCGTCATGTCCCTGGATGGTCGTGCCATCAACAACGTTCTTGATATGGACGTTGTCATAGCGTGTCTCCTTCTCCTGAGGACGCTGCTCGAATCCAGGCGATAACAACCGGCGAATGAAGCTCAGTATTGACATATCCCTCAGCGGTTTTTTCGATATCCGCTTATCGAATCACTCATTTCCTATCTTCTTCAACAGCCAGCCCATGTTCTGCCCCAGCGTCCTCATCGTCGCCAGCCCCTCTTCGTCCCTCTCCACATCCTTCTCTGCAAGGCCCATGCCTATATTCCAGTAGCTGGACCCGGCGATGATCATCTGGCTGATCAGGAAGAGGTGGTTGATGGAGTCGAAGACGTGGATCGCTCCCGCCCGCCGCACCGCCACCACTGCTGCTCCCACTTTGCGCTTAAACATATATCCATTGGCCATGGCCACAAACCCCGCCCGGTCGATGAGGGCCTTGGTCTCCGGGCTGAGATCGGCAAAATAGGTGGGCGAGCCGATGATGATCCCGTCCGCTGCCGCCATCTTCTCGATGCACTGGTTTATCATGTCCTTATCCTGGACGCAGCGGCCGTTCTTCTTCTCCCTGCACTCCAAGCAGGCTTTGCAGCCGCCCAGGGGGCCTATAAGGTGCACCAGCTCCGTCTCTATCCCCTGCTCCTCCAGCTCACGAAGAACAACTGAGAGTAATGTGGCAGTGTTCCCATCGCGTCGGGGGCTGCCGTTGAATGCTACCACCTTCATAGATTCATACCTCCTCTAGCTGATAGTCCTTCTTGCCCAGACCTATCTTATCGCCGTAATCAAGCTGAATATTTCCCAGGGTGCTCTCCCAGACCCCCAGGAACTTGTCCTCCCCTGGCTCCAGGTTCCTCTCCAGAAGGGTGTTTTTCAGGCCAGCCTGCTGGTTTACCAGGTCGTAGCTGGCCTGATCTATGGCCACAGGGTCCTTTGAAGCCAGAATGCCGATGTCCGGCACAATGGGCGCGTCGCTCCAGGGGACGCAGTCGCAGTCCGGGGTGATGTTGATGAGGAAGTTGAAAAATCCCGTCTTTCCCTCCTTTCCGGCCACTGCCCCCAGGGCATACTCGACCATCCTCTCCATGAATGGCGGCACCTCCACTATCCAGTCGAAGTCCAGGGCATGGGCGGGGCAGAGGCGCAGGCACTTGCCGCACCCCGTACAGAGGCTATAATCGATCTCCGTTATCTTCTTTTTCACTGTAATGGCCTGGTTGGGACAGCCTTCAGCGCAGGCCCGGCAGCCTTCGCACAGCTCGGAATTGAAGATCGGCCGGGCGGAATGCTGGTCCGACTTCCCGAGAGCGGGAGCGCAGCCCATTCCCAGGTTCTTGATCGCCCCGCCAAAGCCGGCGGGCAGGTGGCCTTTGAAGTGGGATACCACTATCATGCTCTGGGCGGAGGCGATCTCCCCGGCGATCTTAACCCGCTGGAAATGCTTTCCGGGGATGGCCACCTCCCGGTAGTTGTCTCCCTGCAGGCCGTCGGCGATGATGCCCGGCGCTCCAGCCACCGTCCGGCCAAAGCCGGGCTCCTCTGCGGTCTGCTGGTGGCGGACGGCATTGGAACGGCTGCCTCCATAAAGGGTGTTGGTATCGGTAAGAAACGGCTCTCCGCCAGAAGATCTGATCCTGTCGGCTATTGGCCGGACCAGGACCGGATTCACATAAGAGCTGTTTCCCAGCTCTCCGAAGTGAATCTTGATCGCAGTGAGGTCGCCTTTCTTTATCACATAGGGAAATCCTGCTGCGTCAAAGAGCCGCTGGACCTTGTTTTGCAAATTATCCACCGGGCTTCTCGCTCTGATCCCGGCAAAAAAGACTTTGCTTTTCAATTCCTGCCACCACCTGATTATTGGTGGAGTATTTCACTGGCAGTAGAAGAATTTGCTGGTGGGCAGTTGCGCGCGGCTGTTGACCTCAATCTTGGTATGGCGGGGAGTGGGCGATATGCTTGATCGATATGCTTGATCGATACTCTGATCGATCAGAGGAGCTGTTTCAGTGCTTTTCCCTTTTCCACTCGCCCGATTCCTCATCCTTCTCGTGAATCTTCTCTACCGCTGACCACGCAACCCTATGAGCAGTTTCTTCCCTGTGAAGCTTCTTCTGGACGCTTTCGGGCAGGTCTTTCAAATTTTATAGGGTACTGAGATGATCTCCAAAAAATATGGTACCCATTCGGAGTCTTAATTCTATTTATCGCTTTGAATCGGCGATGATTTTGTCCAAATTCGCTTTTGCGTGTGCGATCATTCTCTCCGCTTCTGCCTTCACTTCCGCCAATAGCTTCTGCGCTTCGATCCTCGCCTCCGAACCGCCCTTTGCTTTGTCTACCTCCGCCTTTGCATGTGCGATCTTCTTCTCTGCATCAGCCTTCACATCAGCCAGTGCTTTCTCCGCTTCCGCCCTGGTATGAGCTAAGCTGCTCTCTATCTTAGTCTCTGCTTTTTCTATTTCCTTCTTGATCATGTAAGAATCTCCCTGTCTGGACCTAACCTTTATCTTGACACTGCGATACACCAGGTGCCTTCTTCCTATCGGACCTTTTAAAATTAGAAAAACTTTGAGGATAAGCAATCCCTGAGCAACTACATAAAGCTCAGAAAGGCCGAGAGTATTGCCAGGACTACAAAGACTATTATCAGCAATTTGGCCATTTCCATGGATAATCCGGCTACGCCTCGCGCTCCTGCCAATGTTGCAACAAGGGCAAGTATAAAAAACAATATAGCTAGTCCTATCAAATCTGCCATATTTCATCTCCTTGGCGTTGATCATTATTTGTTGCTTAATCTATTTAAAGCTTTTTACGGTTAAGAACCTATGGACCTAAATTCATCGTCCTATCAATTATAGTAAACAGTGTTAGAGCCAGGAAGCATCTGCATGCACGTTGTGCCGATCTGCTTAAATCCCATAAAGAGTGACGTTTGCCAAAAAGCAAGATTGGACCAGGAAGAAGATAAAATGAATAGCCAATTCGCCGACAGAATGTCATCAGTCCAAAAGTCGTTCATCAGAGAGATATTGAAAGTAACCGAGGACCCCAGCATCATCTCCTTTGCAGGCGGTCTTCCCAATCCGAGGTTCTTCCCTGTGAGCGAGGTAGCAGAGGCGGCCCAAAAGGTCCTCGGCGAATGCGGCCGTGCTGCCCTTCAGTATGCCACCACTGAGGGCCATCCCCCTTTAAGGAAGTACATCGCCCGAAGGTATGCGGAAAAGGGCCTCAAGGTCAGCCCGGAAGAGATCCTGATCACCACCGGCTCTCAGCAGGGCCTGGATCTGGCAGGGAAGGTCTTCCTTAACCGGGGTGACAGGGTCATCGTGGAGAGGCCGACCTACCTGGCAGCGATACAATCCTTCGGCATGTTCGAGCCTCAATTCCTGTCGGTTCCTTTACACCATGACGGGATGGACGCAGATGTCCTGGACAGAGCGCTTTCAGAGCCTGGGGTCAAGCTCGTCTACGCAGTTACTAACTTCCAGAATCCTACCGGCATAACCTACTCCTCTAGCAAGCGGCAGGAGGTCGCAGATGTGCTAAAAGATCGCAACGTGGACCTCATCGAGGACAATCCCTACAGCGACCTGAGGTTCATGGGAGAGGAGGTTCCATCCATGAAGGCCTTCCTTGGAGATCAGGCCATAATGCTGGGCTCCTTCTCAAAGCTGGTCTCGCCCGGCTTCAGGCTGGGCTGGATATGCGCCCGGGAGGAGGTAATGGAGAAGCTCATCGTCGCCAAGCAGGCTGCAGATCTTCACTCCAGCTCTTTTGCCCAGAGGGTGGTGCACCAGTATCTTGTGGATAACGATATCAATAGACATATCGAAAAGATCCGGGCCGGCTACAGGAGGCAGAGGGACACAATGGTTAGAGCGATCGAGGAGAACTTCCCGGCGGGTGTTGAGCATACCCGGCCCGAGGGAGGCATGTTCCTCTGG
>JAXDAR010000027.1:0-7508 GCA_034679645.1 Methanothrix sp.
TCGCCATCATCGCCGCCCGACCGGTCCTGGATAAGATCAGCGAGAAGAAGATGAAGATAGGCGAGCGGATGCTGACACTGAGAGAGTACTCGGCAACCAACATCGAAGAAGCAATAATCGCTGCGGTAAGGGCGGAGAGGGATGGAGCCTCGGCCCTGGTCTGTGCTCCCATCGTCAGCCCAACGGTGGAGAAGCTTCTCACCATCCCTGTGGCCACCATCATACCCCAGGATAGCGTCATCCGGGCGATAGAGGTCGCCGCCAGGAAGATCGAATAATGGCGAAGAGCCATAATGGCGAAAAGGCTTTTAGCCTGCCAATTCATCGATCCATTTGCATCCATATGATCAAAATGAGAAATACTCCCGTCAAAGTCCCTGACCAGAATCCTAGCAACGGCGCTGCTGTATTTCCTGCTACAATGCCTTCCATATTTGGGGCTGCAACTCGTACCTCTGTCGCTGCTACAGCCTCAATCCTCATCTCTTTGTGCCTGCTCATGAGCCTTGTAGCCGTCTGCAGCTCCCAAAACGCCCCTGAATTCCAGAGCGTGAGCGGGGAATTCGCCAGGGACTGGATTGAGAGCTTCAAGGCCGAGAATCCTCAGCCAGGCCAGGAGAACCAGTTAGGCTCAGGCGACCGCAACAACAGCAGTCTGTGGAGCTGGGGAGGAGCGCCTGAAGGGAGCAGGATCGAGAATGGCCGGCTGCTGAAAGATCCGGACTACCTTCAAGGGCAACTGAACCTTTCCAGCGACTGGATGGGTGATGCTCATATTGATCCCGATACTGGATTGCCCCTGGTGGAGTATCTTGATCCATTCAGCGGAACGAGAACCTACACCTACCTGAATCCGGACACCGAGCTTCCAATATTTACCTATTATAGCTATCAGGATGAGAAAACCGGGAGGACTAAATATTCCTATATCAATGCTCTGACCGGTAAAGCGGTTATTTCCGATGAGCCGCCCCTGGATATGGTGAATGAGCTGATCGGAGGCCTGGCAGATCGAACAATATCCGGTCAGAGCAAGCCGTGGATTCAGTTGTAGAATTTCAGATCGGTGTCAATCAGTAACAAAAAAAGTCAGACATGCTACAAATCGATCCTCGGATCATATTATAGCATACCTCATATATATAGCTTAAGCTAATGGCTAATACAGGTTTTCCACATGCAGAGATTCTATCAGACCATTATACTCATTTACGTCCCTGAAATCGATACCATAAATCAGGCTCTTTGAGACATTTTGGTTGTAGAAGGTGTCGAAATAGGGTTCATAGGAATAGGCAAAAGCCTGGATGCTCCGGTTGTACATAGTGGAGAAACCAACAGCTTTTCTTGCTTTATTGCCATCTATGTCAATAGCGGATTTGGTGGATGCGTCAACATCATACATGCTCAAGATTGATTCCATCAAGCCATCCAGCGTTTCTTCGTTTGTAACCGCTGCCCGGTTTGATTCAGTAATCCATAACAAGGCTACCTCATGATCCATGCTATCGATCAGTGCCATTGCCCATACATCCAAGCCTTCCATTGACATGCCTAAGAGTTCTTCGTTTTCTGCCATATCAAAATGATACTCCTCAGTGGATAGCATTTCAGTGGAGTTAAATTCCACTTTCCAGGGGCCAAGGATTTCCATAATGTGGAATAAATTTTCTGGAGGATCCACATAGGCGCTATCTGCCTTTGCCACTGTTGCATTGCTCTCCGGTGACGAAGTTGCGCTAATTTGGCCTGTGCCCGTCGGCAGAGCTGCAATAGCCAGAAGCGACATCATCAAAAGATAGACGATTATCCTGGTCATCATTTTAAATACCTTCCATACCTTTTCTATAATGTTTTCTCTTTCGAAGATAAATAGATTTTGAGGATCTCGCACCGGAAAACTCTCCGCGAAACCGCTGCATTCGAAAGCCTTTTATCATCCTGACTCCTTTCAGCGCCATTGGGGTCAGTATGAAAACTGCATTCGCAGCATTAGTATTACCAGCATTGCTCATAGCATGCCTCTTGTCCGGAAGCGCTCTTGCTGAGGAGAGCAGCGGCTTTCAGAGCGTTGGCGGAGACTTCGGGAGAAATGTATTGAGCAGCCTGAAAGCCTCAGATGCTGAGGAGACAGAAGAAGAGCAAGACAATCAGAGTCTCTGGAACTGGGGTGGTGCGCCCAAAGGAAGCCTGATCGTGGATGGCAATATCATTGGCGATCCCAGGTACACATTGAAAAACCTGAGCGTCATCCGTGATTGGCTGGGCGATTCATTCGTGGACCCATATGGAGACACGCCTGCTTATTCCTATATCGATCCATCCACGGGGGAGAAGGTCAAAACCTACGTGGATCCGGTCACCGGGCAACACTACTATACCTATACAGATGCCAAAACCGGAAAGCTGGTCTACGTCTACTTCAATCCGGAGACTGGCAAGCCGATATATGCCAGCTTCACTCCTATCTCCGGCCAGAATGTCCAGGAAGAGCAATATCAATTGCCTCCAATCCTCAGGTAGAATTGTACCAATGACCGGCGAAAGCCTTTTATCGTCCAGGATCTATCCCCGCCTGGTGGGTTCGGTATGAAGACTGCTTTAGCAGTAATGGTAATAGCATTAGCTTGTCTCTTGCTATGGGATTGCTCTGCCCAGAGCACCAGCAGCTACCAGAGCCTGAGCGGTGATTCCGGCAGGACTGTACTGGCAAGCCTGAAGGTCAATAATTCACAATCGAATGAAACCACGGGAAATGCGAGCGAGAATGACACCCTTTGGAGCTGGGGAAGGGCACCCAAAGGAAGCGTTCTTGTGGATGGAAAGCTTGTAACCGATCCATTCAACACCTGGAAGGGCTTCAATTCCACAGAGAGCGGGATTTCCCAGGTGGGAGTGGATCCCTTCAGAGGTTATCCGATCTATGCCTATAAGATTCCAGCCACAGGGGAGATAAAATACTTCTACCTGGATCCTCTGACCCGCGAGCCATTCTATGTGGAAGGTTATGCTGCCCTGGAGGCTCCCGTTGTGACGGAGAGCAACAGCTACGTATTGCCGCCGGTATTGAGATAGGCACTTCCCGATGGAAATTGGAAATAAGAAATAAGAATGAGTTCATTGTTATTGGCAGATCAGGATTAGGCTGCCATTAATGAGTGCGATGAGTGTAATTAAAAGAGGAGTGATTGAGAATGAAGAGTAAAATGGTAATTATTTCGATATTTTTGTGTCTGGCAGGCCTGGCAGTGGCCGCAGAATACAACGATTGGCAGAACGGAGCCGCTGAGGGCTTTAAGAAAGGCTTTGAGATGGGCCAGGCCTATCAGCTTGCCCTCGATGGGAAAGATATCAATGGCTTCAATGCCAAGGTTGACGAGTACAACGCCTGGGTGAGGGCCAACTTCGGAGAAGACCTTAATATGCTGATGGATAAGATGGACGCTCCCGTAGACCTGAGCAAGCCGGTTATCACCAACAACACCACCAGCTCAAAGGGCATAGTCCATGAGATAGACGGAGGAACAGGCGAGAAAGCGGTCACCACCAACGACATGAACCTCCTCTCGGATGCAGCCCTCAAAAAATTGCAGGACGAAGGTAAAGGCGGCGAATTTCTGGGCGGGATCTGAAGCTCCCGGAACCCTATTTTTTAAGATTCTTTTCTCCTTTGCATCTTTGTTGTTCATTGCTGCTGAACTGGATCAGTCTTCATCATGCCACCTTTTTCGTATGCTCCTGGCAGCTAGCATTGCCGTCGAGAAGCAGGACTGCAGGTTATATCCACCTGTATCCCCGTCCACATCGAGCACCTCTCCAGTCAGATAAAGGCCGGAGACCAGCCTTGACTGCATCGTCTTTGGATTTACCTCCTTCCAGTTCACTCCTCCCCTGGTTACCATGGCCAGATCAAAGCCTCCCAGCTTTGATACCACAAGAGGAAGGCCGACGAGGCATTCCAGGAGGCGCATTCGCTCCTCTCTTTTCAGTTGGGAGATTCTCAGGTCCGACTGAATCCCGCAGATCTCAAGGATTCTCTGCACCAATCTTGACGGCAGAGGGAGAGAGAATGGAAGGCAGCAAAGGACGGATTTCACAGTCTGCCCGCCCTCCTGCCCGGATAAATCCAGTATCCATCTTTCCAGGGCATCACGATTTTCCTTGGGCACAAAGGAGAGCCTCAGGGTATCTCCTGCTCGAATATGCCGGGATAGATCGAGAATAGCGGGGCCGGAGAGGCCCTCATGGGTGAACAGGACATCCCCCTGGATCTCCACCCTCTTCTGCTGGCGATGCAGAGAGATTCTCATATTCTCAAATGAGATTCCTGCCAGGTCTGAGAAAGGATGCTGCTTGACTATCAAAGGGGTTAGAGCCGGCCCGATCTCAGTTAGGCTGTGGCCGAGGGAACGGGCAAACCTGTAGCCGTCCCCCGTCGATCCTGTAGCCGGATAAGAGCATCCTCCGGTGGCAATTACCAGAAGAGGAGACCTGTACTCACAGCCGTCGCATGTTAGAACGAATCCATCTTCCGCCCGTTTAACAGATCTGGCTGGACTCTGGCAGACGATTTCTATATCTGCCTTCCGGCATTCCTCCAACAGGATCTGAAGAACATCCCTAGCCCTCCGGCTTCGTGGAAATACCTTCCCTTCGGCCTCGATTTCCATTTCAAGGCCTTTTGCCTCAAAGTAAGAGATGAGATCACGGTTGGTAAATCCGAGGATAGCGGGCCGGAGGAGTTTTCCATGCTCCCCGTAGTGACAGAGGAATGAATGGATGTCTCCACTGTGAGTGATATTGCACTGGCCGGAACCGGTTATAAGAAGCTTCCTTCCTGGGGACTCGTTCTTCTCCAGGATGAGGATACGTTTATCGGTTCTTTCGCTCTCCTCCCCGCCAGTGCTCTGGCAGGAGTTTATGGCACAAAAGAGGCCTGATGGGCCCGCCCCTATCACAATAAGGTCAAAGCTGTTGATTGAATGGCTGGATCCAGACTTTTTCTGCTCCATATCTCCTGCAATTTCATCTCCTTCGATTCCTTGCTGCCTGGATGAAGATCTCATCCCCGACAATCGTTTAATGCTCATCGATATAAGGCTCTGGAGGAAAAAAGCTTATCCATCAAAAAAATAATAAAAAAAAATAAAAAATGTATTTAATGTTTATTTAGCACGTGATATAGATCTTGGCTATTCCTGGATACTTAGAATCACAGAATCCGTTATTGGCGCTGTACTTGATTGCCAAATAGAGACCAGATAGCCTGGCAGTGGCTACAGTGGGATCGTAGACAAAGGATCCATCCTCATTGACCTCAATAGTGCCGTACTTGGGATCGATAGCTATCGAACCGGGATTGAGCACCACTGAGCCAGCGGGATCATTCGCCAGGAGTCCATGGCTGGCATCGACCACTTTAACCTCTTTGCAGTCAGCGCGGTACAGCTCATTCTTGATGTAGAACGGGCATGTGCATGGCGGAATAGTCGGGGGCTGATTCTCGAAGTCGTTGTTCTCAGAGTTTCCGCAATCCAGAGTCACAGGTATTCTGATAGGTGTTTTTGCCGTCCAGCCAGTCCTGGTCTCTTCGACGACCGTATAGTCGCCTGGTGTCAGTCCGCAGAACTCATAGTAGCCGCCAGTACCAGTCAGCTTATTAGCGATCTCCACATCATTTGCGTCCAGGAGGATGATCTTCCAGCCGGAGATGCCTGCGCCGGTCTCGCTGTTATATTTGTGGCCGCTGATGCAGAAGAGTGGCACATTAAGGAAATCTACGCCTTCTTCGCTCTCATCTGCAAGGATCACAGTTCTGCAGGGCTCATCTTTGTGCACCCAGCCATCTCTATCTTCCTCGCAGACGGTATAGGTACCTGGCTCCAGTTCGCAGAATGAGTAATCGCCGTTTTGATCGGTTAGTACGCAAATCGGTTCACTACCAGGTTTGGTCAGGCAGACCTCCCAGCCTTCAATTCCAAGACCTGTGCAGTCATTGATCTTTGTGCCGTTGATGCATAATGGTGGTACATATTCGTATATGACACAAATCTTTATGCCCATGAAGGATTTGCCATCGGACGCCAATTCCTGGCTTCCTGTGACCCTGGAGCTGCTATTAGTCCTAACTGGAATCGTCACCTTTTGTCCGGCGCCTATGTATGGTGCCATTTCGGCAGGATCAGTTAAGGTAATTGTTGTATAGTTACATTCAGGGCTAGCAGCAGTGCCAAGATCTATCCTGCAAGAATCATTTCCGGTCCAGTCTGGTGGGCCATCATTTGGCTCACTATCTGGCTCCAAGAAACAGTCTTCACTTGTTCCAATTGAGAAGCTCCTTTCTCCCAGGCCAGGTACATTAGAGATGATCTCTGCGGAGACAGTAGCAGTAGCATGTACTCCTTCCTCGAATGGATCTTCGCTATCTACTATGCGCCAAAGGTAGCCGCAGGTATCAACCTCCAATGTGACGGATTTTAGTTCTCCTAGAGACGGATCGAATTTATCAACCTGTGTTGAATCCACGTAGTTGAGTTGGCGAATTGGCAATTCACCACATGGTGGTTCGGATGTCAAGGCTGAAGCAGACAGGCTAAAAAGGAGCCCTGTCAGGACAACAGCCATTAACAATATTTTAATTTTCAAATAAATCACCTCTATTCAAGAGAGATCCTGGCTCATATCTGTAATACAGACTTCTGATTTGAGCGAGCATCTATATACTGAAGACGGCGTTTTAGGAATATCCATCCATCTTCTACCATATTTTATTGCTGACTCTCTTTCTTTGAGCCGACCTCGTTTCATTTAGACACACTACCTTGTTCGATGGTTCCTGGCCAGAATGTAATGCAGGCCTTAAATCCAGACTAGGGAGCAAATGATAAGCATAGAGGATTGGGGAATACTAACTGACCATCCTTTTATCCGATACATCGCCGATTTAAGTCCTCCTCACAAGTCTGCTAAGCCAGGGATTGCTCAATGCAAATGACCAGTTTGATTGAGCCTGCTCCCCTTGTCCTTTTCGAAAGGATGACTCTTAATGTTATTCGACCTAAGATATTTAAAACCATTGTACCTTATATTCTTATCTTGATTTCTAAATGTTTTTGCCAATTCAATTTTAAACCATCCATATAGGGAAACGCCAGTCCGTTTTTTAGCCACCCTAAAAAGGAAAGCCTTCCCTCTCCTGTTCTGATAGGTGGGCATGGGTAAAAATATGGCAGATATAGCAGAACCGTCGATCAATAGAACCTTTATAAATCCTGCAGAAGATGGCCCGCGAACTCAATATCTGCAGAAATGCCGTGAAGAAGTACGTGAATAAGGTCAAATATACACGGGATGGCCTGTCGATTAGATCCTTCCCAAAATAACCGATAAATCATTCAACCATCGCGAGTCCTCACAGAACCTTTTCGCCATGAGATCCACAAGCACCTTCTGCCACCGTGGCAGGCCTATGCATAATCCATTTTGTTTCTGTATCCATGAGTTTAATA
>JAXDAR010000028.1:0-2532 GCA_034679645.1 Methanothrix sp.
ATGGGAAAATATAAGAGGTTAAGATGCGATATTATACAATATTGATGCTAGACCGTATCGCAGGCAAAGACCGAATATCAAAATAAAAATTTGTAGTCTTAGTGCGGAAACAATTGATGCCGCATTAAGGATCAAGAAAGGGTGAGATTTAAAATGCAAAAATGCTCTATTGCAGTCGTATTTTTCATTATGATGGCCTTATTCCAGGCAGAAGCGGAGATGGACAGGCAATCATCCGAGAAGGCAATCACCTCCAATGCTGTCATCTCTGAGCCGGCGGACTGCAACAGTGGCAGGGATCCTCTGGGCATATGCGCCCTTCACTCCCAGGGCTTTTTCGGAAATAATATCTCAATCGCTATCATCGACTATGAGTATTATACGAACAGGCTCTCACAGAGGGAGCTGCCCGCAAAGAGAATCGAGTTGTTCAATGGCACCTATTCAGAATACAACAGCCATGGCACAGCCTGCGCTGAGATCATAGGCGATTTGGCACCCAATGTGACACTGTATATGGTGGGAATGGAAGAAAGAAGCCGATCCGGATTCATAGATGCAGTGGAGAAGATAAACCGGCTGGATGAACAGATCGATATCGTCAGCTCCTCTATTGACTTCTCCTTCGGCCTTTTTGATGAGGGGGATGAGATCTGCAGCGCAGTTGGCAACCTCACCCGGAATGGGACCATCTGGTTTGCCGCAGCTGGAGACTCTGCCCGGAAGCATTGGCTCGGTTCTTTCCGGGACGAGAATGATAATGGATTCAATGAGTTTGGCCCGGGGGATGAATCGCTTAATCTAACTGCAGAGAGGCGAGAGCTAATAGCGGTATATCTGAGCTGGAATGATAGCTGGAGCCGGGCCGATCGGGACTACGACCTATATCTCTACTCCCCCGATGGCAGTTACGCCATATCCAATAATCCTCAGGAGGGATATGAGGGCCAGGAACCAGCAGAATTGCTGACAATGATGGCTCCCGTCAGCGGAGAGTACAGCATACAGATCAGACGGTACAGCGCAATAGACGAAAACTGCACACTTCAGCTTTTCAGCAGCCATAACCTCTCCAATTACAATGTATCGGCATTTAGCGTCGGTGCCCTTGCCAGCTGTTCAGAGGTCATCACCGTGGGTGCAGTTGATGCTCAAACCCTGCAACTGCAGAACTATAGCTCAATGGGCCCAACCCAGGACGGGAGAATGAAGCCCGAATTGGTAGCACCGGATAACATCACCGTCTCATCCTATATGCCTGATATGTTCCAGGGAAGCTCAGCCTCCGCGCCTTATGCTGCGGGAATCTTTGCCCTTGCTCTGGAAAAGGGCAGAAAGATGGGCATGAGCGATGAAGAGATACTGGCGCTTCTTCTCAAAAGTGCTATCGATCTCGGTCCAGAAGGTCCGGAAAATGAGTATGGGTATGGGCTGGTCAACCTTAAAAAATTTGCATAACTGTAAGGGATGATTTGCATTAGCAGAATGGCATTAGCAGAATGGCAATAGGAGGATGGCAATATGAGGTTTGAAAATAAGATTAATTGTGGTATGAACAATCGCTATATTAAGAATCGCGATATGAACGATCGCTATATGATCAAATGGGCGCGCCTGGTTCTGATGCTCTCCATGATTCTTCTCCTGCCCTGCCAGGGAGCGGATGAGACATTCAGGAGCCTTGAATACGGATTTGCCTTTGATTATCCAAAGGAGGCAGAAGTCGATGTCTATCCTGGATCGGTAACCGGAATCGAGGAGCCAATCGTCAGCGTTGAGATTCCTGGCTCGAATAGTGTAACCATTGGTGTCATCGAGAGCAATAGGAGGTCGGCAGACGACCTGGCCCTTCTGGCACAATCCCGATATGAGGATGAATACAATCTCACACTGCTGAACAGCGGGGAGATCGAGGTCGATGGATCCAGGGCATCATTCATGGAATCAATCCTGGATCTGGAGGATGAAGGGATGGTCAAGATCAAGGATGTCTTCCTGGTCCGCGGAGACAAAGCCTATCAGATCTCCTGCCGGGCTGCTGATAACAGATACCGACAGGCCAATCAGACTTATTTTGCCAGAATAATCTCTTCTTTTGAGACTTTTCCCATCGATGAAGAGATAGAGGCCAACCTCCCTGGCTTTCCGGTGATCACGGGAGATGCTGTCTGGTCTTCACCGGCGCTGACGGACCTGGATGGCGATGGCAGCAAGGAAATAGTCTTTGGCACAAACAAAGGGAACCTTCATGCCATAGGAATTGACGGTGAGGATATAACCGGTTTTCCCTTGGTTTTAAGTGATGTCGTAAGATCCTCCCCTGCCATTGGCGACCTCGACGGCGACGGATTTGATGATATTGTCGTGGGTTGCGATGACGGCATGCTCTATGCATTCGGCAAAGACGGCAGCATGCTCCCTGGCTTCCCCGCCCAGACTGCTGATTCCATAGCCTCATCAGCAGCCATTGGGGATATTGATGGAGATGGAATGGCGGAGGTTGTGGTGGGATCAAGGGACGGAGGAATATAT